>JAOUIC010000352.1 GCA_029884275.1 Gemmatimonadota bacterium
CCGAGGTACCCGACCAACGTGGAGACGCCGGCCAGCGTTCCCGTCTTGGCGCGCACCACGCCCTGGTCGGGGAGACCGGAGGCAAGCCGCGCGAGGGTGCCCTGGCCATTCGCGGGCAGCAGGTAGGGGAAATTCCGCCCGCCAGGTGTGTGCTGCAGGTTGGCCATGTAATAGATGAACGTCGCCGGCGTGACCCGGTCGTCGTGCGACATGCCGCTCCCGTCCACCAGCCGGACGCCGCCCGCCACGCCCGCGACCTGCTGGACGTGTTCGGTGAGCAGCGCGCCGCCTCGCTCCGTCCCGCCGGCCCAGCGAAGCAGGAGCTCGGCGCCGAGATTGTGGCTGCGACGGTTGATTTCGAGGGCGAGCGAATCGAACGGCGCCGACTCCACCTGCGCCAGCACCCGGCTGGTGTCGGCCAACTCCGCCATCGGGGCCGGAGCACGATCCCACTCGATGCCGGCCTGCTCCAGCGACCGGGCCCACGCGGCGGCGAGTACCGCCTTGGTGTCGCCCGCGACCGCAGTGAGCGTGCGGATCCCCGCCCGGATGCCGATGGCGCCGGTCACCAGGTACCCACCGTCCGCCATGCGCCGAACGTAGAGCCGGCCGCGGCCGCTGCTGGCCGTCGTCGCATGAATGGTGACCAGCGCCCCGATGCCGGCGGGCGAGGTGCCCGCCAGCACCGCGCGGCGCCCCGCTTTGGTCCCCGGTTTCACGCTGATGCGGACGATGTTCTCGTGGACGGTGAGCGCGCCGACCAGCGGGGCGTACAGCGTACCCCAGTTGGCGGGTCGCCATGAGGAAGGGTAGATCGCCTCCGGCGCGCTGCCGTCGCCCGCCACCACGGAGAAGGGGCCGCGAAGCCGGCGGATGCCGGCATTGGCCAGCTGGTCGGCCAGATCCTGCAGGCGGGGTCCGCGGCCGTCGGGACTCTCCAGGCTGGGATCGCCATTCACTTCCAGCGCCCATTGGCCGGCCCACTCGCCGGAGCTGTCGACTGCACCCGCGCCGATCACGCGGGTCGCGAGTCGCGCCTCGGCGCCCACCACGCTCCGGGCATAGCCGGTGGTGAGCAGCTTCACGGCGGAAGCGGGGATCAGCGCGATGTCAGGGTTGGCGCTCCACAGGATCTGCCCCGACTGGTCGGCAATGGCGATGCCCCACGAGCCGGGCGCGGCCCGCCGTGCGCTGCGATACCACTGGTCCACCTGCCGCTTCAGGCTCGCCGGGAGTTCCTGCGCCCCCAGGGACGCCGGACCGCCCCCACCCAGCAGGGTGGCGGTGGCGAGGAGAAGGAGGCAGCGGGTGGCAACGCGCATCGGGCTCCGGTTGCTCCAGACTGGCAATACACTGGACCTTCAGGCGGCTCGGCGGAAGAGGCCGGCACGCGCGATCTTCGGTCTATCTTCGACCGCCGGCGTCAACTCATTATTCTGCTGTTGCTTAGATCGCCGCGGTGGCTACCGCCACCCCGGCTCCCCCTGATGGAAGCAATGACCATTCCAGCTCCGGGAGCGTTACTTGAGAAGCAGTTTCGCGATGGTCTGCAGCTGCATGTTGCTCGTGCCCTCGTAGATCGTCCCGATCTTGGCGTCGCGGTAGTACTTCTCCGCCGGGTACTCCTTGGAGTACCCATAGCCGCCGAACAGCTCGAGACACTGACTGGTGGTGCGGTCGGCGACCTGCGAACTGAACAGCTTCGCGATGGCGGCCTCGCGCTGGAACGGGAGGCCGCGGTCCTTGAGCCGCGCGGCGTTGTAGACGGTGAGCCGCGCCGCCTCGACCTCGGTGGCCATCTGGCCAAGCTGGAACTGGATGCCCTGGAAGTCGGCGATCGCCTTGCCGAACTGCTTCCGCTCCTTGACGTACTTCGTGGCCGCCTCCAGCGCCCCCTGGGCTACCCCGATCATCTGCGCGCCGATGCCGATGCGTCCCTCGTTCAGCGTCTCGATCGCGATCTTGTAGCCGATGCCGACCGGCCCCAGCACGTTCTCCCTGGGGACCCGGCAGCTCTCCATGATCAGCTCGGTGGTGCTCGAGGCCCGGATGCCGAGCTTGTTCTCCTTCTTGCCGACGCTGAAGCCCGGGAAGTCGCGCTCCACCAGGAAGGCGGTGATCCCCTTGTACCCCTTGCTGAAGTCGGTGTTGGCGAAGATCAGGAAGATTCCCGCCTCGCCCCCGTTGGTGATCCAGAACTTGCGGCCGGTCAGCTCCCAGTGCGTGCCCTTGTCTTCCGCCTTGCACTCGAGCGCGAACGCGTCGCTGCCGCTGGCCGGTTCCGACAGGGCGAAAGCGCCGAGCAGCTCGGTGGTCAGGCGGGGGAAGAGCCGGGCCTTCTGCTCGTCGCTGGCCCAGCGGAGCAGGGCGTTGTTGAACAGGGTGTTGTGCACGTCCACGTAGATGGCCGCGGAGGCGTCCACCCGGGCCAGCTCCTCGATCGCCAGCAGGGCGAGGAAGATGCTGCCGCCGGCCCCGCCCCACTGCTCCGGCACCTCGATCCCCATGAGCCCCAGCTCGAAGAACTTCCGGATCAACTCGGGCTTGAACCTGGCGGCCTCGTCCATCTCGTGGACGTGGGGTGCGATCTCGGTCTCGGCGAATTCACGGACCGTGGCGCGGAAGAGTTCTTCCTCTTCCGACAGGATCGTCAGGGGGAGCGGGGCGGAGTCGGTCATGGCGGGGAAAATAGGCCCCTCGGGGGAGGGATTGCCAGCTTGCGCTGCAAACGCGCCCTCACTTCCGGCCACTCGTGCGACAGGATACTGAAGTAGACGGTGTCGCGGATGGTGCCGTCTTCATTCACGGTGTGCTGCCGCAGCGTCCCTTCCTCGATCGCGCCGATGCGGAGCAGCGCCGACCGCGAGCGGAGGTTGAGCGCCGAGGTCTTGAACTCGACCCTGCGCAGGCTCAGCGCGTCGAAGGCATGGCTGAGCATCAGAAGCTTGGCCTCGGTATTGGCGGTGGTCCGCTGCCATGCGGGTGCCAGCCAGGTCCAGCCGATCTCCAGGCGCTGGTGTTCCAGCGCGATGTTGCCGAAGCGGGTGCTGCCGATGACGCGCCCCGTTTCCTGCCACAGTGTCGCGAAGGGGAGCGCGGTCCCGCTCGCCTGGTCCTCGAGGGCTCGCGTGACATAGCGCTCAAGCTCCTTCGCCGAGCGGATCTTGCTGACGGTCAGCGCCCAGAGCGAGGGGTCCAGGCCGATGGCGAG
>JAOUIC010000353.1 GCA_029884275.1 Gemmatimonadota bacterium
CCCCGCGCCTGGGCGAGGGCGTCACGGGGCGAGCTGGCACCATCCGCAGCAACCTCGGTGAGTGTCGGCTGTCCGTCCTCCTCGGGGGCATGGCGCCCCGCGACTCCGGCCTCACCGATTCGGCTTTTTGCGCTCATACATCAGTGCGTCCGCCTCTCCCAGCAGGGCGTCGATCGTAGGGTGCTTCTCGGGATTGAATTCCACGACGCCAGAGGAGAAGTCGAGGTCGTACCCCCGCGCGCTCTCCCGGTTGTACCTGTCCAGGGACCGGCGGAGCCGTGCAATGCCCGCTTCGGCAACCGCTTTCGACGTATTGGTGAGCAGGACGACGAACTCATCTCCCCCGATGCGCGCGCAGAGGTCCGAATCCCGGCACACGCTGCCGAGCAGCCGGGCAAAGGCGGTCAATGCCCGGTCACCTTCGGCGTGCCCGAATCTGTCGTTGATCGGCTTGAACCTGTCCAGGTCCAGGAAGACGAGCGAAGCAGGCATTCCCTGACGGGAGCAGAGGTGCACGCTGTGCTGGGCGAGCATGGTGAAGCCCCGGCGGTTCGCGATGCCGGTGAGCTCGTCCATCGTCGCCATCTGGATGGCCCCCAGCTCGCGCTCCACCATCGCGGCAAGATCCTTCAGCGCCTCGAGATCTTCCTTTCCGAACTGCCGCGGCCTCTGGTCGATTATGCAGAGCGTCCCGAGCTTGGGCCCCTGGAGGGAACGGAGCGGGCATCCGGCATAGAAACGGATGAATGGGTCATTCAGGACCAGCGGGTTGTCGGCGAATCGCGGGTCGGCTGCCGTATCTGGAACCATGAAGACGTCGCTGCCCAGGATCGCATGCCCGCAGAAGGAGATGTCCCGCGAGGTCTCCGTGACGCCGAGGCCGATACAGGACTTGAACCACTGGCGGTTCGCATCGACCAGGCTGACGAGCGCGATCGGCACCCCGAACATCCGCTTCGCCATCCGTGTCAGGCGGTCAAAGCGCTCCTCAGACGCGGAATCCAGGATATTGAGCGCCCGAAGTGCCTCGAGCCTGGTCTGCTCGTCTGGCGGGGTGTCAGGCTTCTGCATCATGGCCTCAATCGTTCGGTTCCATGATGCCGTGGAATTGGCGCCAGGCACACATGTATGGCATGGCCGGAGTGTGGATGCCACTCCACGGCTGAGTCCAAGCTGTGTACGGAGGCAGGTTTAGGCAACTTCGGCGGGGTGGGGAACGGGTGCAGCGTGCTCGGTATTGCCACGAAGGCGGCCCTCGCCCACCGTCCTGCACGTGGTCCTGCCCGGCACGCACAGCTTGGAAGTTGTCCCCTCCCACGCGGGGACTTCCGTACCCCCCGGCCGGTTCACTGCTTCGCGCGAGTTCATCATGCCGGCTTTTCTCTCTTCGGCCCACTCCGCCGCGGCCCGTCATCCCGGCAGGGCGGCGGCCGCGAGCCTAGCACGGCGCCAGTGAAGCGAGGATGATCCAGTGGTGAGGACGGCTCATCCTTGGGGAGCGAGCGGCGGTCAGGGGTCCATGGACCAGCCGCCGGTCCCCGCCCCTGCGCGGGGTTCGCCCACCACCTGGTTACACGGAGGCAGCGGCGTTCTTGCGGCCAGCGGGCAGTCAACCCCTGGTGCCTCCGCCAGCGCCCGCAGCCCATGAACGGTGGCGAGGGCCTGTGACACCAGCGGCAAACATGTTAGCTCGGGGGCGTCCGCGGGCCGTCCGCGGGTGCTTAGATTGCCTGCCGGTGCCTGTGCGGCTTCGGTCGGGGCGCCTTCCATGAGGGCGCGCGGGCAGCAATCAGGGGGTGGTCATTGTCGGTGGGATCTCTGTCATGACAGCGTCGAACCCGCTGCAGGCGGCCAGCCGCCAGATGCTGGTCCGCCGCGGACAACGGCTGACCTGGCTGACCCTGGGCTACAACTCCCTCGAGTCGGTGATCGCGCTCGTCGCCGGGGTCGTGGCCGGGAGCATCGCGCTCAAGGGGTTCGGGGTTGACAGCGTGATCGAGGTGAGCGCGTCAGCGGCGGCGCTGTGGCGGCTCTCGCTCGACGCGGACCCCGCCCGCCGCGCCCGCGCCGAACGGCTGACTCACCGCCTCATCGGCGCCTCGTTTCTGGGCCTCGCCGCCTTCGTCACCTGGCAGGCCGCCGACACCATCCTCACCCGGTCCGCCCCCGACGAGAGTCCGGTGGGTATCGCCCTCGCGGCGCTGTCGCTCATCGTCATGCCGCTCCTGGCCCGCGCCAAACGCCGCATCGGCAACCAGCTCCGGAGCGACGCCA
The DNA here is from genome assembly GCA_029884275.1 of Gemmatimonadota bacterium. Taxonomy (GTDB): domain Bacteria; phylum Gemmatimonadota; class Gemmatimonadetes; order Gemmatimonadales; family GWC2-71-9; genus JADJOM01. Next base: position 2,275 of record JAOUIC010000353.1, read on the forward strand.
TCGTCGCCGAGTCGAAACAGACCTCGCTCTGTGCGTGGCTGTCCGCCATCCTGCTCGGCGGCCTGCTCCTCAACGCGACCCTCGGCTGGTGGTGGGCCGACCCGGTCGCCGCCATCGCCATGGTACCGATCATCGTCCAGGAAGGCGTCGATGGGCTTCGCAACAAGCCCTGCTGTGATCACTGCGATACATGACGGCAGAAACTCCCAGATGAGGTCCTCCGTGTCCCGCTCCGGGCGTTGGCTCGCACTCCTCGCCGTCGCCCTGATTGCTGCCAACGCGGCTCAGGCCCAGCGGGTGTACGTCACGCCGCAGGTTGCCCTGCGTCTCGGCGGCAGCTGGGAAGACGTGATCGGGCAGCAGTACGACGTGAACGAACACCTGAGCCTGGGCGGCGCCATCGGCATCTGGACCGACTCGACCGGTGGCCTCGAGTTGAGCTATTCCGGCCAGCCCACCTCGGTCCGGGTGACCGATACGCTCTTCGCGAAACGGGATCTCGACCTCTCGATCCACGAGTTTGCCTTCACCGGCTGGCGGGAGTTCGGGCGGCGGAACGCCACGGTACAGCCGGTGGCGCTGGGATCGCTGGGGGTGACCTGGCTGACCAGCGATGATGCCGACGAGTCGGAGACGACTTTCATGCTGGCCGCCGGTGGAGGGATCAGGATCTGGAGCAGGGACCGGCGAGTGGGGCTTCGATTCGACGGACGAGTGTTCTTCTCGTTTCTGCCCGGCTCGACGAATGTGCAGTGTGTGCTGCCGGGGGGGTGTCTCTTCCAGTTCAATGACGACGTCCTGATCCAGACCGAGCTTGCCGCGGGCGTGATGGTGGCGCTGGGGAGCCGGAGGCAGGTGCAGTAGGGGTAGGGCGGAGCTGCAGCTCCGCCCCTTGCCAAGGTTCATCTCAGTTATCCGGAACGACCACCGC
>JAOUIC010000011.1 GCA_029884275.1 Gemmatimonadota bacterium
GGTGTGGAAGAGGGGCGGCCGTGCCGGCTGCCCCTCGATGCGCCGCCTTCAATGCTACCGGGCGAGGACTCCCCCCGCCACCCCGGAACGGCTCAGGTGGCCGTGCGCGGGCGGAGCAGCGAGAGCACCACCGAAGTGAACAGAATCGTGACGATGACCGCCAGCGACAGGGCGGTGGAGGGGTGGATCCAGGCGCTGGAGATCATCTTGGCTCCGACGAAGACCAGGATCAGCGCGACGCCGGGCTTGATGTAGTGGAAGCGGTCGAGCGCGCCGGCGAGGACGAAGAACAGCGCCCGCAGTCCCAGGATGGCGAAAAGATTGGAACTGTAGACGATGAACGGGTCGCGGGTCACCGCGAAGACGGCCGGGATGCTGTCGATGGCGAACACGAGGTCGCTCCACTCCACCACCAGCAGCACAAGGAGGAGAGGGGTGGCCAGCACGCCTCCGGCCGCCCGAGTCACAAAGAACCTCTGGTCCTCGTACGCCGATGTGACCGGGAAGAGCCGGCGGGCGAGCCGCACCAGCGGGTTCTTCTCGGGGTCGATATGGGCCTCTTCGACCCGGAACATGCGGATGCCGGTGATCACCAGGATGGCGCCGAAGAGATAGACGATCCAGGTGAACTGCTGGAGCAGAAGGACGCCGGCCGAGATCATGATCGCCCGCATCACGATGGCACCGAAGATGCCCCACTTGAGCACCCGGGGCTGCAGCGCCGCCGGCACCGCGAAATACTGGAAGATGAGGAGGAAGACGAACAGGTTGTCGACGCTGAGCGACAGTTCGATCAGGTAGCCCGCGAAGTACTCCAGCCCCGCCTTGCTGCCCAGCCGTAACCACAGGAAGACCCCGAACAGGAGCGCGATGCCGGTGATGCCGGCGCTCCAACTCAGGGCCTCCTTCTGACTGAGAACATGTGACCTGCGGTTGAGCACCCCCAGGTCGAGGACCATCAGGGTCCCGACCACGGCGATGAAGGTGATCCAGACCGCAGGATCGGTGATCACACCCTAGCGCCCCAGCACCATGGCCTCGAGGCGCGCCACCCGCTCCTCCGTGGGCGGATGGGTGCTGAACAGCTTCATCATGCCCCCGCCCATCGCCGCCAGCGGGTTGACCACCGGGAGGTGCGCGGCCGATGGGGCAACTTCCATCGGGATCCGCTGGGCCAGGTAGTCGAGCCGCTTGAGCGCGTTCGCCAACGGCAACGGCCGGCCGAGAATCTCCGCGCCGACCCGGTCGGCCTCGAACTCCCGCTGGCGGCTGATGGCCATCTGGATCAGCATGGCCGCAATGGGTGCCAGGATGACCATGGCCAGGTCGGCGAACGGATGGCGTCCCTCGTTGTCGCGCGAGCCACCCATGAACATCATCAGCCATGGCAGGTTGCCGATCATGCCGGCAATGCCCGCCGCGATCGTGCTGATGAGCATGTCGCGGTTCTTGATGTGGGCCAGTTCGTGCGCGATGACCCCCTCCAGCTCCTCCTGAGGCATCGAGCGGAGGATGCCGGTCGTCACGGCCACAACGGCCTTCGAGGGACTCCGGCCGGTCGCGAAGGCGTTGGGCTGGTCCTGATCGGCCACGGCGATGACGGGCATGGGGAGCCCGGCCCGCTGGCGCAGCCGGTCCACCATCCGGTACAGCTCCGGCGCCTCCTGCTCCGTGACGATCCGGGCCCGGTACATCCGGAGCACCAGCTTGTCGGAGAAGAAGTACATGAAGAAGTTCATCCCCAGGCCCAGGATCGAGCCGAGGATGAGGCCGTCGGTGCCCCCGATGGCGCCACCGGCGGCCATGAGGAGGGCGACCATGCCGGCCATGAGCACGGCGGTCTTGAGGTTGTTGATCAGTCCCATTGGTTGGTTCTCCCGTATAACACAAAAGCGAGCCTCCGCGGGGGCTCGCGGCCCCGGCGAAGGTCTCGCTCTGAAAGACGGCTCCCCCGCTTTCCCGGCGCACCGTGTCGCGGGGTTGCCGCGACAGTCCTGACGATGACACCGTCCGCCACCCGGCGGATAAGCTACTCCCCTTCAGGGGCGGAATTCTACGAAGCCCCCTCCCGCCAGTCAATGGCCGGCGCCGCACTCCGCTTGACCCGGGCTTGATCTGCCGGTGCGAGGTTCTCCGCTAACCCCAACGGAGATCCCGAGATGATGGTGCGCATGCCCCGACCCGTCCGGAGATTCGGACTCGCTGCCCTTGCCTGCCTGACCTCCTCCTGCCAGGTCTGGGCGGTCGAGCCCGGTCCGGTCCCGGTGACCCTCGCGACCAGCCCGCTTCCGAACCAGATCCGGCTGACGACGGCCGACGGTCGGCGGATGATCGTCGAGGTCCCGCGGGTGGCGGGAGACAGTGTCTTCGGGGTGCAGAGGGGTCGCACCGAGAATGCCGTTCCGATCGACGCCATCACGAAGGTGGAGCGCCGGCAGATCGATGGCGGCCGGACTGCGGCCGCCGTGCTGGTCGTCGGCGGGAGTGTTGCACTGATAGCCGTCATGCTCCACGGGCTGTCGGAGATCGAGGATTGCGGGTATGCGGGCTGTCCCTGAACGCAGGCGGTTGCGGGCCGCCGCGGAGGAGGCTGTGATCAGGACGCCAACTCTGAGGTTGGCCGCGCTGATTCCGGCCCTGCTGATCGCCATGACCGGGTGCTACGCGTGGAAGGTCGAGGCCGCCCCGTTGCCTGAACTACTCTCCCGGTCGGAGCCGCCCGCCACCATCCGGGTGACGCTCGGGCGCGACTACCAGGTCGAACTCAGCGATCCGCGGTTGGTCGGGGACAGTCTGGTAGGGAAGTTCTCGCCGCGCGACTCGGTCACTCGCTCAGTGGCCGCCGGGCGGATCACGAAGGTGGAGAGCCGCAGGCTCGACGGGCTGAGGACGGCAGGTGCCGCACTCCTGCCGGTGATGATCGTCATCGGAGTCGGCGGGTATGTCGCGACGTCGGAGTACGAGGACTCATTCGATGGCTGATGGCGGAACCGGCAGCCGAGTGCCGACGAGGCGTACCTCACGCCCCCCGCTGATGGTTCGGAGCAGGGGCTCAAACTGGAGACCGGTGGCGCCCTCGATCGGGGCGGCTGGCACCAGGAGCGCCACGCGCCATCCGGCGAATCGTTGGCGCGCCACCTGGCCCAGCCGTGCGTACAGATCGCGCAGCTCGCGAAGCTCGCCGATCCGGTGGCCGTACGGCGGGTTGCTGACCATGGCGCCGCGGCTGGCGGGAGGCTCGATCGATGAGACGGCCTGGCGCCGGAACTCGATGTCGGCCAACACGCCGGCTCGTTCCGCATTCGCCGTCGCGGCGCGAATGGCGCCGGCATCGCGGTCGGAGCCAAAGATCGCCCCGGGAGCGCGTTCAGGCACCAGCTCCCGCGCCATGCCGCAGAGGTGAGCCCACCGGTCCGGGCTCCAGCCCCTCCACCGGAAGAACGCGAACTCCCTCCCGAGCCCCGGCGGAATCCGCCGGGCCATCAGCGCCGCCTCGATCGGGATGGTCCCGGACCCGCAGAAGGGATCGACCAGCGGGGTGGCTGGGTCCCAGTCGCTGGCGATGAGCAGGGCCGCGGCGAGGGTCTCGCGAAGCGGCGCCTTTCCCCCTTCCAGGCGGTAGCCGCGCCGATGCAGCAATGCTCCCGAGCTGTCGAGTGAAATGATGCACTCGTCCCGCAGGAGGCGGACGAGGATCAGCTGTCGGCCCAGTCCTTCCTGTTCCCCCTCATCGCTCACGCCGGACGGCCGTCCCGCTGCCGTGGCCACTCGCTCCGCCACAGCCTTCTGGTGGTAGAGGCGGGACTTCCGGCTCGTTGCCCGGACGGCGATCGGGGCGTCGGACGCCAGCCAATCGTCCCAGGGAAGTTGCGCGGCTTTCCGCTCCAGTTCGCCGAGCGCCCTCGCGTGGAACCGGCCGAGCCGCATGACAACCCTGCTGGCGGTGCGAAGCTGCAGGTTCGCGCGGGCGAGGTCGTCGAGCGATCCAGTGAAGGGAATCAGCCCTGGCTCCTCCTCGGTGGTCGAGAGGCCGAGCCGGTGGAGTTCCGAGCGGGTGATTGGCTCGAGTCCGGGAGTGGTAATGGCGGCCAGTGCCAGGGACACCGGTCTATCCGTTGGCTAGAACGGGGGCTCGGCCTGGTGCCGCGGATCGTCGAGCACGATGGCCTCAGCCAGTGAGCCCGCCGGCGATTCCGGCTGGCCTTCAGGGATGATCAGCAGCGCGTTGGCCTTCACCATCGAAGTGAGAATCCCCGATCCCTGCGGGCCCGTGAGCTCAACCCGGAACGGCTCTGGGCCCTCGCGATCGACCACCGCGCGGAGGAAATGCTGGAGCGTGGGGCCCGCTTTCACCGTTGTCGCCAGCCGCACGCTGGTGCTGCGGCGGAATGGAAGCGCCCGCCCGGCCATGGCCCGGATCGCCGGCCGGACGAACAGCTCGAAGGTGACCATCGTGCTCACCGGGTTACCGGGAAGTCCGATCCAGGGCACGCCTCCGAGCAGGCCGAAACCCACTGGCGCCCCCGGGCGCATGCGGAGCTTCCAGAACAGCAGTTCCGCGCCGAGTTCCTTGAGAACGTCACGCAGGTAGTCGTGCTCACCCACGCTGATTCCGGCCGTGGTCACCAGCAAGTCGCATCCGGCGGCCCGCTGGAGATGCTCGCGCACGCTCGCCGGTGTGTCCCGGGCGATTCCGAGGTTCACCGGGACGGCCCCGGCCAGTCTGACCAGCGCCATCAGGGTGTGGGTGTTCGAACTCGCCACCTTCCGGCCGGAGATGATGTCATCGGGCTGGTCGACGTCCACGATCTCGTCGCCGCTCCCCATGATCCCGACCCGCGGCTGCCGGACGATCACCGGGTTTGCGACCGCCATCGAGGCCAGGACACCGAGTTCCGCCGGGCCGAGCTCCGTGCCGGCGGGGAGCGCGACGGTTCCCCGCCGGATATCCTCGCCGGCGCGCCGGATATTGATCCCCGCGTCGCGGTCGCGGAGAATCGCCACGGTTCCGGTGCCGAGGTCGGTGTCCTCCTGCCTGACCACCGTATCCGCCCCGTCGGGCAACGGGGCGCCGGTGAAGATCCGGGCGCAGGTTCCGGGCGTGACCGGGCGGGTGGGGAAAGCGCCGGCGGGTATCTCCTCGAGTACCGTCAGGCGGCGGGGCGACGCCTCGGTGGCGCCCCGGATGTCCTCCGCCCGGGTGGCGTAGCCGTCCATCGCGGAGTTGGTCCAGGCGGGAATATCGACGGGGGAAACGGCATCCTCCGCCAGGACACCGCCGAGGGCTTCGTCGAGCGGAACGCGGAGGGGCGGTTGTCGGCGCACCTGCGCGAGGATCCGGTGGGCGGCCTCGCGCGGTGGGAGCGGTTGGCTCACGGCTTGGCGGGCAGGATCGTCGCGCGGTCCCAGGCCAGGTTGGCCAGCAGTTGCAGCCACATGGTGTCACGGAACCGCAGCACCGGGCAGGGGGCCTGGAAGCGGTCGTCGTCGGTCACGATGGCGATCCAGCTCTGGGCGTTCAGCAGTCCGGGGTCGTAGAGCGGGGCATCGCTGGCCGCGCGCCGGAATACCTCGATCTTGGGGAGGGTCGATCTCCGGAATCCCTCGACCAGCACGACGTCCGCCCCGCCGCAGTACTGGGCCGCGAGATCCACCGGGTCGGCGTCGTCCCGATGCCGCTCGAAGGAGACTCGCATCTCCGGCGACACCACCAGGGTCCGTTCCGCCTTGCCCTCATGGAAGTGCCGGTAGCTGTCGGTGCCCGGCCGATCCACGTCCACCGGGTGTGAGGCATGCTTGATGGTCATGACCCGGCGTCCCTTCCGGGTGAATTCCCCCGCCAGGGCGACCACGAGGGTCGTCTTCCCCGCGTCTTTCCGCCCAACTACCGAGACGATCCGTGTATCCGCCACAGGGCTTCCGCCTCCGCTCCGTCGGCAGGGGTATTCACGTTGAAGAAGAGAACCGCCGGGTCGCCGAACGCCGCCAGCGTACCGCCAGACAGAATACCGACTCTGATCCGATCATGGAAGCCGATGGCCCGGCGGTCTCCCCCCGCCACCGCCGCCTCGATCGCCGGAGCGCAGGCCGGGCCGTAGGCGGCGCAGAGTGGCTCCATGCCTCGGGGGCCATCGCTGCCCGGAAGGCAGGCATCGGCCCCGTCGAGCCCGTCGGCCAGGGCTCGGAGCAGCGGGGCGGTCACGAAGGGCATGTCCCAAGCCACCACGACGACTGGCGCCGGCGCCTCGATGACCGCGGTGAGAAGGCCGCCGACCGCGCCCAGGCCGGGGCGGACGTCCCGCACCAGCCGGAGCTCGGGCCGCCAGGAGGCCGCGTCGGGCGCGTTTGCCACCAGCAGAGGGGGCGAGCCGAACGCCTCGTAGCAGACCTCGACCAGGCGATCGATGATCCGCCGGCCACCCACCTCGGTGAGCCCCTTGGCCTGTCCGCCGAACCGGCTCGCCGCGCCGCCGGCGAGGATGGCCGATCGGCTCAGTAGCGCCTCCCCCGCTTGCGCTCGAGCACGACGTCGAACCCGATCGTCGCGGTCAGGCGGTGCTTGCCGACCCGCTCGCTGGGCGGGACGAACCCCTGCCGCGAGGTCGGGCCGCTGACCGCCGGCACGTTCACCCAGTTGTCCCGGACCTCGAATCGCAGCTGGAAGCCGCGGCCAGTGGCGGCGACCACTCCGGCGCCGAGTCCGATGTAGGGGCTGATGCTCACCGCGTCATCGTCGTCGTAGAGAATCAGGTCGGCGGCGCCGCCGGTGGTGCCCGTCACGGTGCCTGTCGTCTTGAGGAAGCTCTCCTGGACGATCACCATCCCGCCCGTCGCGCGAAGGTACGGGTGGATCACGCTATGGCTGGCGACGCGATACATCACCCCCACCGCGATGGCGGTGGAGGAGCTGCTGCGCTCGCTGCCTTGGATGGAGGAACAGGCTTCGCTGGTGAACGCCGCTCCCTGGGTGGACCGGATGGAGCAGGCGTCCACCGTTCCGAGCCCGAGCAGCTGCACCTCGGCGGTGAATCCGAGGTGGTCGCCTGGGAAATAGGTGCCCGAGAAGACCAGGTTGAAATTGTCCCGGAAGTCACGGCCAATCGTGAGCGTATCGACCTCGCTCGCCATCACCGCCAGGGGCTGCTTGCCGACGCTCCACAGGGTCCCGCCACCGGTGGTCCATCCCGCCGCAAGGCTGAACATCAGGCGGGCCTGGTCGGCGCGGCCCTGTCCCTGGAGTCGAGGCGCCGGCAGCGCGAGGAGCATGATGGCGAGCAGCGACAGGGGGCGGAGTTTCATGCGGCCACCATCTCGGCGTGGTCGACCATGAGGCAGCGGTCCATGACGACGGGAATTCCGGCCTCCTCAAGCAGGGCGGCGGTTGCCGGATGCTCGACTCCGACCTGCATCCAGACCAGCCGGGGGCGGACCGCGAGCAGGTCGGGAAGCAGCTCGGGCACCGCCTCCGACCGGCGAAAGATGTTTACGATGTCGATCGGTCCGGCAGCAGTCTGGGCCGACCCGAGGTCCGGGAAGGCCCGCTCGCCGAGAATCTTCTCGTTGCCGGGCCGGACCGGAATCACCCGGTAGCCGGCCCGTTGCAGGTAGCGCGCGACGCCGTGGCTCGGACGCGACGGGTCCGGCGACAATCCCACCACGGCGATGGTGGTTGCCTCACGCAGGATCGCGCCGATCCGGTCCCGGTTGCGCGGCATGATCATCGGCTTCCGTGGTAATGAGGGGTGCCGCTGACGGCCCTGCCGACGAGTGTCATCCCCGCCCGCCGGGCGATCTCCACCGCCAGCGTGGAGGGGACGGATGGAGTGGCAACATATTTCACACCGGCGCGCGCCCCCTTGAATGCAAGCTCGGCCGAGATCCTCCCGGTCACCAGCAGGCCGAGGCCGTGGATGGGCCGCCGCGCCAGTATCGCCGCCCCGATCACCTTGTCCACCGCGTTGTGTCGGCCGATGTCCTCGGCGTGGAACAGCAGCTCCTGGTCGTCGGTCAGGGCCGCGGCATGGACCCCCCCTGTGTCCTGGTAGCGGCGCCCGAGATGGAAGAGCCGCTTGAACAGCGCCCGCAGGGCGTCCCGCGATGGGGGGGGGCCGCGTGGCGGCGTCTGGTCGAGTTGCGAGGGCAGCGCCAGGAACGTCGCAACGGCGCCGCAGCCGCTGGCCAGGACGGGCCTCCGTCGCTCCGCCTCCACGGCCTGCAAGCGCTCCGGCGGGATGTCGGCCCAGAAGCCCAGGTCGGTCGCACAGGGACGCAGGCGGACGTCGTCGAGGTCGCGGATGTAGCCCTCGCCGTGCAGCCAGCCGATAGCGAGCTCCTCGAGGTGCTCCGGCGTGCACATCCAGGTGACGGCGGGCCGGCCGTTCACTTCGAGCCAGACCGCCTGCTCCTCGACCGCGGCGGCACGCTCCTCGAGGGCGCCCGGTGCAGGCGAGCCCGGATCAGGTGGGTTCGGTGCAGTCGGCATGAAGCGTCGAGTCCTCCGCGAGACGAACGCGTTCGAGCACCACGCCGGTGGGGAGGCGGGCGGCGATCCGCCGGTAGAGATGCCCGGCCAGCACCTCGCAAGTCGGCTGCGTGGCGCCGGAGGCGACCTCGGGGATGGCCTGATTCAGGTCCTGGCCCCCAAACGGGGCCAGGACCTCCTGGTGGAGGATCGCGTCCAGTTCGGCCAGATCGACGATCATCCCCGTGACGGGCTCCAGCGGACCCCGCACCGTGACCTCGCAGCGGTACTCGTGCGGGTGCGACTCGGATAATGCGCCGAAGCGGGCCCTGTTGTCGGCGTCCGCCCACCCCGCCACGTGGTACCGGTGACGGGCCTCGAAGGCGACCACCCGTGTCAGGCTGACCGGCATTGTCCCGCCGTCAGAAGGCGAATCCCAGGCCGACCCGCCACTCGAAGTTGCCGTCCCATTCCTCGAACTTGTCATCCGGGATGAGATCGAGCTCGGTGTTGGGGTACTTGAGCTTCCACGATACGTACCGGGCATCGCCGCGGAGGAAGAGCTGCCTCGACAGGAACAGGCGCGTGCCACCCGAAACCGACCAGTAGAACTCCGAGTCGAATTGGTAGTCGCTCTCGTCCGGCAGGAGGGCGTCCGGGCTGGTGGATCCGCCTGCCCACCCCGCGGAAAGCGCGAGGAAGGGGGCCAGGCGATGCCACGTCTTCCGGCCGGTGACATTGAGCTGGAGCGCAGCCTCGATCATCAGGACATCCTGATCCACCGTGCCGCGGGTCGGCGGGGCGAGGGTGTCCTGCACGATCAGGATGTCGCGCACGAAGTCGCCGTGCGAGACCGTGATCGCCGCCGCGACCGGCGCGCCGAGCACCAGTTCGAACCGCCCGCCGTAGGTCGGTCCGTCGTGGGGGCCGACCCCGATCTTCCCGCCGTCTCCGCCGATGCGCCCGTACAATGCGGTCAGCGACCATTTCTTGGTGATGTCCCTGAAGGGGGACTCCTGCGGGGGATGCCCCACCTGCGCAGCAGCCGGCTGGGCCAGGACGAGAGCGGCGAGCGCGAAGGCAGGAAGTCGCATATCGGATCGGTGAGGGCGGGGGCGGCTAGTGGAGCCGAAGGTCGCGGCCGGTCATCTCGGCGGGCTGCTCGAGCCCGAGCAGGCCGAGGACGGTCGGGCCGACGTCGCACAGCGCGCCGCCGGCGCGCAACGCAATGTCGCCCGCCCCGACAGCCACGAACGGCACCGGATTGGTCGTGTGAGCGGTGTGGGCCCCGCCGGTTGCCGGGTCGATCATCAGTTCGGCGTTGCCATGATCGGCGGTGACCAGCATCGCCGCCCCGCATTCCTCGGCCGCGGCGAGGATCTGCCCGAGACAGGCGTCCACCGTCTCCACCGCGGCGATGACGGCGGGGAGGACGCCGGTGTGTCCCACCATGTCGGCGTTGGCGAAATTGCAGAGCATGAAGTCGTGACTCCTCTTCCGGATGGCGGCGGTCAGCACGCCGGTGATGCCGGCCGCGCTCATCTCGGGCGCCAGGTCGTAGGTGGCCACCTTCTGGGACGGCACCAGCGAGCGTTCCTCACCGCGATACGGTGGCTCATACCCGCCGTTGAAGAAGTACGTCACGTGAGGGTACTTCTCGGTTTCCGCAGTCCGGAGCTGGGTCCGCCCATGGTCCGACACCACCTCGGCGACGATCCGGGCCATGCTGAATGGCGGGAACGCCTGGGGCACCGGGAAGGTGCGGTCATACTGGGTCATCGTGGCGAGGGCGACTCTGGGCCGGTCCCCGGTGTCAAAACCGTCGAACCCCTCGCCCACCAGCGCCCGGACGATCTGGCGCATCCGGTCACTGCGGTAGTTGAAGCAGAACACCGCGTCGCCGTCACGGATCGGGGCGACCGGCGCGCCGTCCCGTTGCAGCACGATCGGCCTCACGAACTCGTCCGTCTCGCCCCGGTCGAGGGCGCTTCGGACCGCGGCAACCGGGTCGCCGGCCGGTGCGCCGACACCGTGCACCATCGCATCGTACGCCAGCCGGGTCCGCTCCCATCGCCGGTCGCGGTCCATCCCGAAGTAGCGGCCCACCAGGGTGGCGATCTCGGCCCGCCCGGGCGCGAGACGTCCGATGGCGGCCTGCAGCTGTTCGACCACCTGGGCGCCGATCGTCGGCAGGGTGTCGCGGCCGTCGAGGAATCCGTGGACCGCGATCCGCGGCACGGCGTGGCGCACGCCCAGTTCGAGGCAGGCGAGCAGGTGCTGGTCGATGGCGTGGACGCCGCCCGGGCCCAGCAGGCCCACCAGATGGAGGGTGGCGCCGCGCTGGCGCACCCCCTCGCAGAGTTCGACCAGCGGCGCGAGGCGGAAGAACTCGCCGCTCTCGATGCAGTGCGAAATCCTCACGAGGTCCTGGGGGACGACCCGTCCGGCGCCGAGGTTCAGGTGGCCGACCTCCGAGTTGCCCATCTGTCCCGCCGGAAGACCGACCGCGAGGCCGCTGGCCGCGAGCAGGGTGCGCGGATGACCGGCCCAGAGCGCCTCCCAGACCGGCGCTCGTGCGAGGCGGATGGCGTTCCCTTCACGGGCCTCGCGGTGCCCCCAGCCGTCCAGCACCACCAGGACCACCGGCCCCCGCAGGTTTGACATGACTCTCCAGCGTTTCTACAATCGGAACTGTGCCGGACGCGCCCCAATCTAGTTCCCCCCATACCGTGCTACCAGTCGCGCTTGCGCTCCTGGCACTCGCGGCAGGCTCGGCGCGGGCGCAAACGCCCGCGACATTGGGCGCGCCCGTCGACTTCACCCGGCAGCCGGGCCGCACCGTGCTCGGGACACTCCTCCCCGGCGCGGCGGTGACTCCGGGGCGTACGTCGGGCTCGTCGGTGGAGGTCGCGTTCGAGGGCTGGATCTTCTCCACCTCGCTCGCGCCCATGAAGCGGGAGGGGTTCGACGTCACGGTCGCGAAGCGCGACGGCGAGAACATGCGCGACTCCCCTGATGGGGCCGTTCGCGCTCGCATCAAGGCCAACGCCGGGTTCGTAAGCGTCGAGACCCGGGGGCGCTGGACCCGCGTCAGGCGCACGGCCTGGATCGACGCGAAGGCCTTGCCGGCTCCCTCAGCCGCCGCGCCGCTCGGTCCGGACGCCGCCGAGATCACCCGCCGGGTCCCCCTCCTCGCCGCCGCCGGGGGAGACACGCTGGGCCACGCCGATTCGGGCACCGCTGCCCGGGTGCTGGCGCGCGCCGGAGGGTGGAGCAGGGTCGCGGTCGAGGCCTGGGTGCCGGACAGCGTGCTGCGGGCCAGCGAGGGGTCGGTCCTGCGTGGGGTCACCGTGGCCGAGGTCAGGGCCAACCCGGCCCGCTACGTGGGCAAGGAGCTCGAATGGCGGGTCCAGCTGGTCGCAGTACAGAAGGCGGACGAGCTTCGTCCCGAGATTCCCGCCGGCCGGACCTATCTTCTGGCCCGGGGACCACTGCCGGAACCTGGGTTCGTGTACATCGTACTGCCTCCGGAGCGGGTGGCCGAGTTCGAGGCCATGCCGTCCCTCCGTGAGATGATGGTGCGCGGGCGGCTTCGCGCGGCAGCGACGCGCTACCTTCCGACACCGGTGCTCGATCTGACTTCCGTGGCTGAAGGGCAGGACTCCCGATGAACGACCTCCTGCGGCAGCGCATCCTCCGGCGGCTGGAGTCGCTGCCCGACGAACGCGCCTATCAGATCCTCGATTACATCGAGTTCATGGAGAGCAAGTATGCCGAGCGCGCCGCGCCGACCGGCTTCCTTGCGAAGATCACCGAAACGGTCGAAGACACGATGCGGGCGGCGAAGATCCCGGCCAAGGCGATCTCCGGGACGGCCGGCGTGGTCGACAGCGCCAGCCGGCTGATGCGCGGCCTCGCCGCAGCGGGGCAGGCCGTCGTGGACGAGGCGGTGAAGGCTGCCGCCCCGTCGGCTCCTCAGTCGCCTCCACCACCGCCGTCCCGCAGCGCCTCCTGACCTCGTCCCCTCTCCCCTCAGGCTTCATGACCACACCTGCTGCGCCCGCCGCGCCGCCCGAACGATTCGTGCAGGGCATCGGACCGCTCTCGGCGATCTCGATGGTGGTCGGCACCATGATCGGCTCGGGGATCTTCATCGTGTCGGCCGATATCGGCCGCCAGCTGGGCGACTGGGGACCGGGGGGCATGCTGCTGGTCTGGGTGATCACCGGACTCATGACCGTCGCGGGGGCGCTGGCTTACGCCGAGCTGGCCGCCATGATGCCCCATGCCGGCGGGCAGTACGTCTTCCTCCGGGAAGGTCTCTCCCCCCTGCTCGGGTTCCTCTATGGCTGGACACTCTTCACGGTGTTCC
>JAOUIC010000354.1 GCA_029884275.1 Gemmatimonadota bacterium
GAGGGTGTCCCCCGGCACCACGGTGAGCGACTCGGGCGCGATGGCGAGCGCGTCCTCGTTCACGTCGCCGAGATCGACGATGATCTGGACACCGGCCGAGTCCGTCGTGGCGCGCGCCTCGTGAAAGACCCAGAACTCGAGGTATTCGTTCTTCGAGAGGTCGACTCCCGAGGCGCTGAGCCCGCTGACCATCGAGCGCCAGCGGGGCTGGTTGAGCCGGGTCGGCAGGGTCCAGCGCATGGTGGAGTTGCTCCGAACCTGCCCGCCGGCGGTGTCGGGGTGCAGGGTCATGTAGAGCACGGTCTCGAGCTGGTCCTGCTGCCCGGCGACCTGGATGCGCGGGTCGATGTCCTGCGCCCGGACCTGCACCGGCTGGCCGGTGCCCGGCTCGGGCACCAGGTTCTGCCAGGTGAGTTGCACCGCGTCGTCGGGATCGAAGGCGGCGCCGAAGGTGTTCTGAACCCCGTCGGTGGACTGCGGCACGCTCCCGAACTCCCAGACCGACTCGCGGAGCGACAACGGCACCCCCGGGTCGCCCTCGAATTCCTCGAGGTAGGCGGCGCCGGAGCGGTTCGGATCCGGCCGGGTAAACGCCAGCTCGGCGTTCACATCGATCCGCGTGGGCGCGGTGGAACGGGTCGTGGTCAGGCTGTTGAGGAACTGCGTCACGCCGCCAGAGCGGAACTTCAGGTCGGTGCTGATCCCACCCACCAGGTGGGCGGTGGCCTCGAAGCCGAGCTGCGGCCGGTTGAAGGCGCTCTCCTCGGACTGGTAGATGCCGACGAGGTTGACCCCGCCGACATCCCCCAGGTTGTAGCGACTGGTGAAGCCGAGAATCCTGGTGGGCGCCACCGCGAAGATGCCCCGCTCTTCAAAGCTGGCCCGGATCGCCCCTCCCCCGTCCCCGAACAACCCCTGGGGATCAAGGAAGGAGACCTGGCCGAGGTCATAGTTGATGCTGTAGTCCGTGCCGCGCTCGAGCCGGCGGCCGTTCAGGTACAACGCCTCGCTGCCATCGCGGATCTGAAGCGCGCCCAGGTCGAGACTGGAGCGGTCGCCGGTCGAGCTGGCGTTGTACCGCAGGCGGAGCACGAACTTGGCCGGCGGCCCCTCGGTGTAGAGCAGGTACCAGGGAGTGCGGTAGAGCGAGTCGTTGCGCTCGGTCGCCAGCAGCTTGAGCGTGTCGGCGAACGGCCCCAGGACGGGGAAGACGATGTAGGATTCCCGGATCGTCAGCGCGGCGCCGGGGTCACGGCTCCGGGGGAAGAGGCGTTCCGGCGTGTTGAAGATCTCCGGGTCGGTCGGCACGGAGAGACCCAGCTCCGAGAGGTAGGTGGCCTGGGCGCCGGGCCGGAGCGGCGCCTCCGAGCGGTTCAGGGACAGGTTCACCTTGAGCGAGGCCGGCTCGAGATCGGCCCCGGCCACCCGGTAGATGTGGCGCATCTCCCGGCGGAAGGTGCCCTGCTGGGGGCCGGCCTTGGGCTGGACGATGAGCAGCAGGGTGTCTTGCGGCGGCTGGCCGGCGACCAGCCCCGCGTCGGTGGCCGGGAAGGTGCCGACCTGCCCCGCGGCGCTGCGATAGCTGACCGCGAGGTAATCGTTGGGGTCGAGCCGGGCCGCGAGCGCGATCCAGACGCCGGAAGGATCGACGTAGTAGTTGAGGTCGCGCTGCAGCAGCTCCCACTGGGCCGTCACCCGCTGAGTGGTGTCGGTCCCGATGGCGATCGCGTTGATGCCGCCGAGGTTGGGGTTCAGCCCGCTCTGGCCGGGAGGGCGGTAGCGGTAGACGCGCACATCCCCCTGGCTCACCTGCGCGGCTGGCGGCAGGGAGGCGCGGTCGATCTGCAGGATGTCGAGCCGCGGATACCCTGGAATCTGCTGCGGGTCCACCACCCAGTAGAACCGCGCCGCCTCGTAGTCGATGTCACGGACCTGCCGGTCCTGGGGCTGCACCGTGGTGGCGCCCACCGTGTAGCTTCGCTCGGCGATCTGACTTCCCTTCTGGGTGGCCACGATGCCCTGGAACTGCACCGGGCCGACCTCGAATGAGGCGTTCACCCCGAAGTTGTTCGCCGGGATCGAGCTGGTCAGGAAGCGCGACGACGGGGGACGGAAGGTGACGGTGCCCATCTCGATCCGGCGGACGACCTCGTCCTCCAGGCCCTGGTAGTAGACCTGCAGGTTGTTGGTGGCGGTGAAATCCCGCTCCGTGTCGAAGTCCACGTCGAGGTGCAGGCGCTGCCCGATGACGCCCGCGGATCGAAGCTGCAGGTAGGTATCGAGCCGGGGCGAGCTGAAGCCGCCCCGGCATCCCGAGTTGGGATCCAGGTAGGACGCCGCGGTGCAGCGGTGGTTCTTCAGTTTGTCCGTGCGCAGGTCGATCCGGGCGTTGCCGTCGAGGCCGATGTCGACTGTCTGGCGGGAAACCCCCAGCAGACCCTCCTCGCGCCTGGCGGCCTCCTCCTCCTCTTCCAGCCGGCGACCATAGACCTGCCGGAGGCGCCAGGCGCGGGTCCGCGCCAGCTGGATGCTGTCGAGGTCGCGGGCGACCAGGCTGTCCCAGGCTGACCCCGTGAAGGCGACCGGGCGGCGTGAGCCACCGTCCCATGCCCGGTTGAGCGCGGGGGGAGGCTTGAGCCCCCGCGGAGGGGAGACCGCGAAGCGGACCCAGCGCACGAAAGTGGTGTCCCCCTGCGCCGCTGCCAGCGCGGGGAGGCTCACGAAGATGAGGGAGATTAGGGCCAGAACCCGCACTAGCCCTGCCGGCAGGCGGTAGGCACGAAGTGTATCAGGCTTGAAGCTCCGGGTCATCGGCAATATACTGACCACTCAGGGGGGTCACAACTCGTTACGGCGCGGAGACTTCGACACCTTGAGACTGCTCGACCGGTACCTCATCCGGCAGTTCCTTCCCCCGCTGGTTTTCGCCTTCGTCGCGATGACCAGCATCATGCTGCTCAACCAGGTGGCCCGCCGCTTCGGGGCCCTGGTCGGGAAGGGGCTGCCCTGGTCGGTCATCGGTGAGGTCTTCCTGCTGTGCCTGCCGTTCATCATCGCCATGACCCTGCCGATGGCGGTGCTCACCGGCGTGCTGTACACCTTCAGCCACCTCGCCGCCGACAGCGAGATCACCGCCATGCGGGCCAGCGGGATCAGCGTGTCCCGCCTGGCCCGGCCGATGG
>JAOUIC010000355.1 GCA_029884275.1 Gemmatimonadota bacterium
GGTCTCGATGCTCCCAGACTCGTTTCGAGCCGGGACGATCACGCTCACGCGCGGGCTGGTGGCGGGGGGACTGGCATCGAGTCTGGGACGCCTGCGACCCAGCCGGACGAGTGCGATGGCGGCCAGGAGCCAGGGGACGACGGGGAGAAGGATGGCCACGATCAGCGGTGCCGCACGATCGCCGCGAGCTCTCCCTCGATCTGTTCGAGTTGCCTGCCGATCTCGTCGCCGCCGGGCGCGGGGACGCCGTTCTTGCTGAGCAGGGTGGCGACCAGGGCGTCGGTGTACCCCACCACGGCCACCGCGATCCCCTTGTCGAGAATGCTGCTGAGGCGGAGAATGATGGACATCGCCTGGCGCTGGCGCAGACCGGTCAGGACCGGTCCGACCCGGCGGATGAGGAGCTCCCGCAGGTACTGGATCTCCTCGACGATCTCGCCCGCGGCCAGGCCGCGCGCGGCGCCGCAGCGTCCGTAGTGCTCGCAGGCGCGGTACCAGATCTCCGCCACGCTGCGGCGCATCGGGCCGACCGATTCGACCAGCAGGTCGAACAGGAGCCGGAGCTCACGTTCCAGCTTCTCCCGCGGGATGGCGGAGGCGGGCGTGACCCGGTCGATGAGCCAGTTGGCCCAGTCGGTGATGATATCGTGACGCTGGTCGGCGAGCGCTCGGCCGACGGTTTGCAGCGTTGGGTGCGAGGCACGCAAATTGGTTCCTGAGGGTGGAAACCGAGGGGCAATGTATACCCAGAGGCGCAATGGGGTCTAGAGCAGTGATCCGGCCGCGGGCCCTGTCGAAGGGCAGTCGCGTGGCGCTGGTTGCGCCGGCGGGACCGCTCACCGAACGGGACGATCTCACCCGCGCCCGCGAACTGTGCGACGGGCTCGGCTGGGAGCCGGTGCCTGGCCCTCGCGCGCTGGGGCGGCACGGGTATCTCGCGGGGAACGACGAAGACCGGCTCGCCGACCTGAACCAGATGCTGCGCGACCCCGCCGTGGACGCCGTCTGGTGCCTCCGTGGGGGCTTCGGCGTGACCCGCATCCTCGACCAAGTCGACTTCGGCGCCCTCGCCGCACGACCCCGTCCCCTCATCGGGTTCTCCGACATCACGGCGCTTCTGCTGGCGAGTCTGGGGGAGACGGGCGTGATCCCGTTTCACGGACCGATGGCGCGAGCCCCGCTCACCCGGTTCAGTCGCGAGCATCTCGAACGCGTGGTGACCAGGCCCGCGGCGGCGGGGACACTCGGGCGGCTGGCGCCTCCCGAGGGAGTGCTCGCACCCCGGGCGCACCGCATCGTGCCGATTCGCGGCGGCGTCGCCGATGGTCCGCTGGTGGGCGGGAATCTCTCGCTGCTGACGGCGCTCGCGGGCACCAGGTTCTTTCCCGTCCTGGACGGCGCCATCCTGTTCCTCGAGGAGGTCGGAGAGGACCTGTACCGGGTGGACCGCATGCTGGCACACCTCAGGATGCTGGGCGCGCTCGAGCGGGTGGCCGGCGTGATCGTAGGGCAGTTCACCGACATGAAGCGTGGTACGGGCGACGGCGCGCTCGGGTTCGACGAGGTGCTCACCACCTACATCGGCCCGCTCGGCGTCCCGGCGGCGTATGGCTTTCCGATCGGTCATGTGGACGACCAGTGGACACTCCCGCTGGGGGTGCGCGCGCGACTCGACGCGGGGGCCGGCGAAGTCGTGGTGCTCGAGCCAGCCGTTGCCTGATGGCGACTCCCGTCCTGACCCGGCATGTCCTGGATGGCGTGCTCGGACCGATCTTCACCGACGTGCGCACCAGCGACCGTCAGCGCGCGCGGCCGGCGGTGCTGGTGGTGCACGGCTTCAAGGGGTTCAAGGACTGGGGGATGTTCCCCCTCGTCGCGGAGCGCCTGGCGCGGGCGGGGTTCACCGCAGTGTCGTTCAACCTCAGCGGCAGCGGCGTGGACAGCGATGGCCGGATCGCGTGGCCCGACCGGTTCGGTCATGCGACCTATTCCGGTGACCTCGAGGACATGCGGCGCGTTTCTGCGGCGCTCGGGGACGGCCGCCTGGGGCTGGCTCCCACTTCCATCCTCGGCGTGCTGGGGCATTCGCGGGGCGGGGGGGAGGCGATACTGTTCGCCGCCGAGGAGCCGACGGTCCGCACGCTGGTGACATGGTCCGCGATTTCGGTGGTGCATCGCTGGCGGGACCAGGAGGATGGATGGCGCCGCACCGGACAGATCGACATCAGGAACGCACGCACCGGTGACGTGCTGCCGCTCTACCCCGATGTGCTCGACGACATCGGGCGCGAGGGGCCGGTGCTCGATATCCGGGCGGCCGCGGCACGGGTGAAGGTGCCCTGGCTCCTGGTGCACGGTACCGCCGATGAGTCGGTGCCGGTGGCGGAGGCGGAGGCACTGCGGCACGCGGCCGCCAGCAACCCGGCGCTGCGCTACCTGCCGGTGGACGGTGCGGGCCACACCTTCGGTGCCACCCACCCGATGTTCGGCATCACGCCGGCGCTGGCGGTGGTCCTCGACGAATCGGTGAAATGGATGGGGCGGCATTTGTAGGGGCCGGATGCATCCGGCCCCTACGAATGCCGCCCGCCCGCCGCCACCCCATCCATTGACGCGACACGTACCACCCTCGCATCATCCGTCATGCCCATCTACGAATACCACTGCCCGGATTGCGGCGCCGATTTCGAGCGCCTCGTCCGCGGGCAGGCCAGGGTCGCCTGTCCCGCCTGCGAATCTCGTTCGGTCGAACGCCGTTTCTCCGTTCCTGCCCGGCCCCAGGGGCGTGGCGGCGGACGCGACCTGCCGATGGCCAGGCCATTGGGCGGCGACGGCGGTGGTGGTTGCGGCGGCGGGGGCTGCGGCTGTCACTAGCCGAACTTTCCCGGCGGTTGGCCGCCAGGGAGTTCACGGTCACGGACGGGCTTGAAGCCGAAGCCTGTCCGCGCGCCGCGGTGGCGGTGATGCTCGCTCAGGAATCCGAATCTGTCCTGCTCATCCGTCGCGCCGAACGGGTAGATGATCCCTGGTCAGGACATATCGGATTGCCCGGGGGGCGTACCTCACCCTCGGACGCTGATCTCCTCGTGACCGCCATGCGGGAGACCACCGAAGAGGTCGGGGTACGCCTGGAACGGCAGCACTGCATTGGTGTCCTCGACGCGGTTTCGCCCCGCT
>JAOUIC010000356.1 GCA_029884275.1 Gemmatimonadota bacterium
GACGTGGTGCTGGTCGCGGGCCTCAGGTACGACTGGTACAAGAGCGGCGCCAGCCGGCCCTACTACACCGATCCGGTCACCGGCGAGAAGAGCTGGTTCCCGCGGATCTCCACGATGCCGGGCTTCGACCCGACCGACCCGAAGGGCAGCTTCGAAAGCATCGCCGTGGAGGACAAGAGCCACGATTACTTGAGCCCCCACGTGCAGGTGGCGTTCCCGGTCACCGACCGGACCAACTTCCGGCTGTCCTATGCCCACCAGGTGCAGGCGCCCGACTTCGGGCTGATCCTGCGCGGCATCAACACCGATCTGAGCGTCACCAACACCAACCACACCTACGGCAGCGACCTCGACTTCGGGAAGTCCATCACCTTCGAGTTCGGCATCCGGCACTCGTTCAACGACGACATGGTGCTGGACCTTTCGGCGTACAACACGGACAAGCTGTCCGACGCCGCGGGCCGGCTGCTGTCGTACTACGACCCGCTCAAGCTGGCAAACGTGGACATCCGGGTGATCACCAACGCCGACTTCGGCAACACCCGCGGCGTCAACCTCCGGTTCGACCGGCGCATCGGCGAGCTGTTCAACGGCACGCTGGCCTACACCTTCGAGGATTCCAAGAACACCGGTTCCGACCCGTTCAGCTACATCAACTTCGGGTCGCGGATCCTGAACGCCCTCGGCGGCGGCAACGCCCCGCCCCCGCAGGCGATCCTGAACACCAACAACAGCCGGCCGCACACCCTGGCCGGCCAGCTCGCCCTGAGCTTCCCGGACAACTGGAAGCAGGGGAACACGGCGGGCTCGATCCTCGAGAACGTGGGGCTGTTTGCGACCTTCCGGTTCGCCAGCGGCCTGGCCTACACCCGCTGCCCGGTGGACGTCCCCGAGGACGACAACGTCTTCGCGCAGGGCGTGTGCAGCAAGGACATCGAGGGCGAGTTCAACGGCGCCCGGCTGCCGAGCCAGAAGCAGTTCGACCTCCGGATCACCAAGGGCTTCGGCTTCGGCCGGCTGGACTTCACCGCCTATGCCGACATCCGGAACCTGTTCAACTTCGAGAACATCAACACCGTCTTCGCCCAGACCAACGACATCACGAACTCGAGGGAGCGGGACAAGATCCGGACCTCCGAGCTGCAGTCGTTCGCGTCCGAGGGAACGGCGAACGGGGTGTACCAGACCGACGGCTCGCTTGATCTCAGCTTCGGGACCGGCGGGTGCGGCGGCTGGGTGGATACTCAGGGCGAGTCCGCGACGCCCAACTGCATCTACATGATCCGCGGCGAAGAGCGCTTCGGCAATGGCGACGGCATCTTCACCGAGCAGGAACAGACCAAGGCGTCGGACGCGCTCTACAATGTGTTCCGCGACCAGGCCAGCTTCACCGGCGCGCCGCGGCGTGTCCGGCTCGGGTTTGAAGTCAACTTCTAGTCCTCACGGTGCTCCGGCCCGGGGGCGACCCCGGGCCGGAGAGCCCGGTTTTCTACAGAGCGAGGGGAGAATGCACTCACGATTCCGTACGAAAGGCGTCCTGCTGGCGGTGCTGGTCGCGTTCCTCGCGATCGCGGCCCTGCCCGGAGCGGCGTCCGCCGAGCCGCAGCCCGGGGCCACCAAGAGGGGCTTCCGGCTCTTCGCCCGGGCGCTCGGCGCCTTGACCATCAACCGCGTCTACTGCGGTCTGGCTGCTGACGGCCGGGTCTGCGTCGATTCGACGAACTCGTCGACCATCGGCGGCGGCTTCTGGCCCAAGGGCACCCCCGACCAGTACGTGTTCAACTCGGGCCTCCAGGTGGCCGGCATCATCGGCCCCGAGGGGGGGCCGTGGGCCAACGACACCGTCGGCGGGTTCTTCTTCGACCCGAAGGGCACCACCGAGCACGGCGAGCAGGTCGAGCCGATCTACAACAGCACCGACGCGGATGACGAGGCGAGCTGGCCGGCGGCCGCCTGCGTCCCGCAGGACTCGACCACGTCCCCCTCTGACCCGGACTTCAACGGCTCCCTGTTCCACCCGCTGCTGCAGACGGATCCAGGCAACCCGACCGGCTGCCGCAAGGCGGCGTCCCAGGGCGATGTCTGGTTCGTCTCCTGGGAGGGCAACACCACCCTGCGCGCCGGCCGGAAGCACCCGCTCGGACTCGCGGTGGAAACCCGTGGCATGGGGTGGAACTTCCCCGCCGGCAACGAAGACATCCTGTACTTCATCTACACCTTCTACAACATCACCACCACCGACAGCGCGACCTACGTCAGCAACGGCATCCGCAAGTCGATGGCCGGCATTCTGGCCCGGAAGGGGAGGGACTTCCACAACGGGATCGCCGGGCTCGGCGTGACCGGCGTGCCGCAGACCGGCTACACCATCAACAACCTGTTCGCCGCCTTTGCGGCCGACATGGACGTGTCCGACGCCGGCGCCAACTACGCGTCGGTGAACCTGCCGTTCGCGCTGGGCAACACCTACGACCACTTCTTCTCCCAGCCGTCCGACTGGCTGTTCGATCCCGCCATCTTCGGGGCGCCGTTCTTCCCCGGCGTGGGCTTCGTGGGCGTCAAGTACCTCAAGAGCCCCACCGGCCCAGGCGCGATTCAGCTGTTCAGCAACACCATCAACGGCTCGCCCTTCGCCGGCGCGGTCAACGACCCGCGCGACGTGGTGCAGCTGTACCGGTACCTCTCCGGCACCCAGAGCACCGCGGCCGGCGACCAGGCCTGCCAGTACAACCCCACGACCGAGCGGCTGTGCTTCATCAACAACACTTCGCCGCAGGACATGCGGTTCTTCCAGTCCTCCACCCCGCTGACGCTGGCGCCAGGCGAGGGCGGGTCCATCGTGGTGGCCTACATCTTCGCGCCGCCGGTGCCCTCGGGGAACTGCCCCAGCCCGGCCTGCGACGTGAAGCCGGGCGACCCGCGCTTCCTGACCAGCGTCGGCCAGATGAGCGCTTTCGGCGTCAACACCCTCGACACCCTCACCGGGTTCGTGGATTTCAATGACGCCAACGGCAACAACATTCCCGAGCAGCCGGAGTTCACCGTGGTTCCGGGCTCGCTGCTGGGCAAGTCGCTGACCGCGCAGGCGGTCTTCGACGCCAAGTTCCTGCTGCCGTTCGCCCCCTCGTCGCCGGAGTTCTTCCTCATTCCGGGGGACAACAAGGTCTCGGTGATG
>JAOUIC010000357.1 GCA_029884275.1 Gemmatimonadota bacterium
CGGCGGAGCCCGCAAGGCGCGCCGCCCGGAGTTCGCTAGATTTCCCGGCTCGTTCCCCCGGCCCCATGGCCGATGATGAGCCATCAAGAGGAGTCGTTGATGCGTACGCCAGCCCGTCTCTCATTGCTCGCCGCCGGCCTCTTCTTGGCCGGTCCGGTTCTCCTGCACACCAAACTGGTGAAGGCCGAACCCGGCATCGATGCCACCGTCAGTCAGTCCCCCGCCGAAGTCCGGTTCTGGTTCAGCGAGAAGCCCGAAGCCGCGCTCACCAGCGCCGCCCTGATGAAGGAAGACCACTCCCCCATCGCCACCGTGCGGATGAAGGAGACCGACGACAGTCTCGTCGTGGCCGGCCCGGTTCCGGTGAAGCTCGAACCGGGGCGCTACATGGTGATGTGGAAGACCGCGTCCAAGGACGGACACGTGGTCCGGGGTACCTACTATTTCACCTTCGACCCCGCGGCCGGGGCCAAGCCCTGACGTGACGGAACAGGACGTTCCGCTGTCGCTGGACCTGTATACGCTGGGCCGTGGCGTCGCGTACGCCGCGGCCCTCGTGCTGATCGGCGCCTGCGTCTTCGCCGCGCTGATCCCCCGTTGGCGGCAGGAGGAAGACGACGACCAGTCGCTGGCGGCACGCTCCACCGGCGTGATGTGGCGAACGGCCGTCACCGCCTCCCTGGTCCTGGTCGTTGCGCACCTGCTGCGCGCCTGGGGGCAGGCCAACAGTTTCCTGGAGCCCGATCCCGTGACCTGGGAAGCGGCTCGACCCATCCTCTTCGAGACGGCTTGGGGTCGCGGCTGGTCGCTGCAGCTGGGGACGGCGCTGGCCGCCTGCCTCGCGGCCTGGCTGGCCCCCCGCCGACCGGTGGTTGGACTGGCCCTGCTGGGGACCGCCGCGCTCGCGGTCGCGGCCACCTTCCCGCTGACGGGCCATGCCACCGAGCACCCCTGGGGCCGCACCCTCGGGGCTGGCTTGCACACGGTTCACATCACAGGGGGCGGGGCCTGGCTCGGGGCGCTGTTCACCATGGTGCTCGCCGGGATGAGAACGGCGCGCGGTGACGATGCCGCCGACGTGGCCCGGATGGTGAGCGCCTTCTCGCCGGTTGCGCTGGCCGCCGCCGGAACTACCGTGGCAGCGGGAGGCCTGCTGGCTCTTGCCTACGTCGGCACCCTCGGCGACCTCTTCGGCACGCGCTACGGCCAGGTCCTCGTGGTGAAGATCGTCCTGCTCGCCGCCGCCACGGCCCTGGGGGCGTGGAACTGGCGACGCCTCACGCCTCGCCTCGGCACCCTGAGTGGCACTGCGGCCATGACACGCTCGGCCACGGCCGAACTCTCCATCGGTGCCGGCATCGTCGCCGTGACCGCGGTCCTCGTCTCACTCCCGGCGCCACGAATATGACCCCTCTGCTCCGCGCCATCCTGGTCACCGCCTCCGTCGCGCTCCTGGCGGCGCCATCCTGCAGGCCAGCGCCTCGAAAACCGTTCAACCCCGAAGGCCTCACCGCGCCCAAGGTCAGTCCGCCGATCCCCAAACCGGACTTCGTGCTGGCGACCACCGATGGCGCCCCGTTCGATTTCCGGCGCGAGACCGAAGGGTACGTCACCCTGCTGTTCTTCGGCTACACCAACTGTCCCGACATCTGCCCGGTCCACCTGGCCAATATCGCCGTCGCGCTGAAGAAGCTGGGACCCGAGGTCAACAACGCGGTGAAGGTCGTCTTCGTCACCAACGACCCCGCCCGGGACACGCCGACCGTCCTCCGCACCTACCTCGACCGCTTCGACCAGCGGTTCATCGGGCTGACCGGTGACAGCCTCGCCATCACCAACGCCATGCGGCAGTTGAACCTGAGTCCGATCGTGCGGGAGGAAGGCACCCAGCCAGGCGGCTACACCATCGGCCACTCGGCGATCGTACTCGCCTTCACGCGGGACAACTTCGCCCACGTGGTCTACCCCTTCGGCATCAGGCAGGACGACTGGGCCAGGGATCTTGTCCTCCTGACCCGCTAGTGGGCATCGCCTTCGGGGGTCGCTTGATGGGCTGGAGAATCAGAGATGTCGCCAACGCCGGATCGTCCCGGTACCGCTAGCCGCTGCGTCCCCGTTCACCAGGGTAGGTGGGCCGCCGCCAGCCGGCTGAGGGAAGCGCCGGCCCGGGCATCCGTCTCGCCAGCTCCAGATACGGCGCCACCAGGTCCGCCAGCTGCTGGGCCAGCGCGAGGTCGGTGGGACTGAACGACTGATTCCCCGCCGCCCGGAGGGCCATCGCGCCAAACACGCGCCCGCCGGCGCGAAGCGGCACCACCACCACCGTCTCAGGCTCCGCCCCCCCATCCCGCGTCACGACGAGATAGGGACGATCCCCGCGGATCACCCCCCCGACGTCGGTCCCTTCGATCGGGATGAGGGGCAGGTCGGCCATCGACGTGAGTGCCCCCGGCTTCACCACCACGACCCGGCTCTCATCGCTCAGCCGCACGGCAAATTCGACGCGGCTGACCGGGAGCAGGTAGGACACCTGCTCCGCAAACCGCTGACTGCCGCCGCCGAGGAGCGGCGTCGTCGCGAGGATCTCGGCGGTGCGTGTCAGGTGCATCGGCACGTGGCGGAGGATGTCGAGCTGCACCCGCAGCGCCTGGTTGTGCCAGGCCAGCGCGATGGCTTCCACCCGCGGCGCGAGCAGGGCGCCGATCCGGTCAAGCAGTACAGCGTCCTCGGCGCAGTAGAAGCCAGGTCCCGCGTTGCCGATCAGCAGGTACCCCACCAGATGATCGACGATTCTGAGCTTCGTGCCGAGCACGGAGCGGGGCGGCGCCTCGGCTCCCCCCACGCTCACCATCGGGGGGAGATCACGCCCCCGGTCGTCCAGCACCATCGTGCCGCTTTCGTGGAACAGCGCGTCGGGGTCGAACTGAGGACGGGTCACGACGAGCGACGGGTCTCCCCACAGGGGACCGTGACCGTGCACCCCCAGGCGGTAGAACTTCAGCCTCTCGGCGTCTGGGATCAGCAGTTCGTAGGAATCGTGCGGGAGCAGGGCCTGGATACCGAACGAGACGGCCAGCAGCAGATCCCGGGGTGTGCCAGCGCCGCCGATGGCGTTGGCGAGGGCGTCGAGCAGCTCCGCATCCAGCATCCGGGAGGAACCGGCAGTGGGAG
>JAOUIC010000358.1 GCA_029884275.1 Gemmatimonadota bacterium
GCTGGGACAGCGGGAGCGGCGGGTCTGGCGGCTCCGCCTCGAGCAGCGGTTCGCTCCCCATCTCCCGCGCCGCCGCTTCCGCCGCGGCCTCGGGCATCATGCCGGCACTCACGAACTCGCCCATGCGAGCCAGGCGCGCCATGGTGGCGGTCCAGGTCAGATCGTCCAGCACCGCTTCCCGCCACAGCAGGGTGGTCACCAGCATGAGCTTTGCCCGGCGGGGAGGAGACAACGGAAAGGCGAGCCCCCTCGACGGCGCCGGCAGCGCATTGGCGAGCAGCACGGCCTGGCTGGGCGTCAACTGTCCGGGGGGACGGCCGAAGTAATGCTCGCTCGCCGCGGCTACGCCCCACACGCCGTCACCCCACTCGACGAGATTCAGGTACAGCTCCAGCTGCCGCTCCTTGGAGAGCGCGTGGGACAGCTGGTAGGCCAGCAGGTACTCGCGCATCTTCCGGCGGGGCGTCCGGTCCGGCGTGAGAAAGAGATTGCGCGCGAGCTGCTGGGCGATGCCGCTCCCCCCGCGGGACAGGTCGCCGCGGATGACCCGGTTCGCCATCTCGCGCTGGTTGGTCCAGTCCAGCGAGCCGTGGGTGAAGAAGCGTACGTTCTCGGCGGCGAGCACGGCGCAGGCCAGCGCGGAAGGCAGCGAATCGAGGGGCACCCAGCGGCGGCTTCGCGCTGGAGCACCTTCACTGGCGCGACGCAACATGAATGCCGTGGTTTCCGGCACGGAGTCCCGCAGTGCCGCCACCCTGCTTCGGTGCGCGCTCCAGGTCCACGCGAGGTCGCTGCCGACGATGGCCGCGCCCGCCACCGCGAGCGCCAGTGCGCCTACTGACCAACGCCACAAACTCGCCATGAGAGCTCTCGAATCGTTGCGGTCCATCGTTGCCCTGACGCTGCTCGCAGCGTGCGCCGCCGACGACTCGCCGATTCCGGCGGTCGACGGCTCCCTATCGCTCCAGGTCCGCTACCCCACCGCCGAGCCGGTGTGGGTGACCGACTCGATCTCGGTGTGGGGTACAGTCGGGACCGGGCAAGCGCGCCTCACGATTGACGGACGAAGCGTCCGGGTCGAGCGCAATGGTGCATTTGCAACGTTCGTGCCCATCGCGCCGCGCGACCCTCCCACCCTGCAGCTGAAAGCCAGCAGGGGAGACTCCGTCATCCGCCTGGCCCTTCCGATCACCCGCGCCAGAAGCACGCTGCGTCAGTCCGGGGAGCCGCGTCCGGCCGCCGGCTGGGTTCGCCTGGTGCGGCCGCCCAGCGACACCGCGGACGCCGTCACTCAGGCCCGCCCAATCTACGGCCGCTGGACCCCCGGAGGGGCGCTCGCCCTGCCCCTCCCGCAGGGGATACGTCTCCCGGTCGATGCCGAGACCCCCGATGCCCTGCGACTCAGGCTGGCCCGGGACATCGCGGTGTGGGTGGCTCGGACCGATGCGCAACGCGCCAGTCCGCGCCCGATTCCGCCCACATTGGGCGGCCCGCGCCTGACCCAGACCGACACCAGCTCCACCGTCGTGCTGTCGCTGGCCGAGCCGCTCGTGATGACGGCAGAAGTGGTGCGGACCCGGCTTCGCTGGACGGTCTTCGGCGCCCGTCCCGCCGACAGGGTGCCAATCCGGAGTGGACTGGGGCTGGTCCGAGACATCGCGGTGCGCGACGCCGGCGACGGGCGGGTATTCGTCGAGGTGGCGCTCGCCGCCGCACCGCTGGGCTGGCGCACCAGCTGGCGGGACGGGATGGCCGTGCTGGAGATCCGTCGAATGCCGTCAGCCTCCACTGGCCTCGAGAGTATGGTGGTGGCGCTCGACGCCGGTCACCCGCCCGGTGGCGCCATCGGGCCCACCGGCCTGGCCGAGGACTCGCTCAACCTGGCCGTGGCACTCGAGGCCGCGGAGCGGCTCCGGGCCCTCGGCGCCACGGCGGTACTCACCCGCCCTGACACCGCACCGGTATCGCTCGATGCGCGGCTCGCCATCGCCGAGACTGCTGGAGCGCATCTCTTCGTCTCGGTGCACGCCAACTCACCGGGCGACGGCCGTCCCCCGTCGTCGGTGGACGGGACCCGCGTGTTCTGGCTCAGGCCATTCGCCCAGCACCTCGCCAAGGCGCTGGAGGATTCCGTGGCGGTGGCGCTTCGCCAGGTGAAGGCCGGTTCGATCCAATCCGACCTGGCGGTTCTCCGCCCCACCTGGTTCCCGGCCGTCCTGGTCGAAGGAACGGCGATAGTGCTGCCGGAGCGCGAGGCCTATCTCCGCTCGCAAGCCGGCGTGGACGCCTATGCCGCCGGGCTTGTCGGGGGAATTCGAGCCTGGGCGCAGACACCCCGGCTCGACGGTTCCTTTCCCGCTACCCATTGAGTCCACCACCCCGGCCGCCGGCTCCGGAGGCCATTTTCCCCCTGCCGGACACGAACAGCCGGAGGCTACCGCGCCCCGCGGAGTAGACTGACGTACCAACTGGACCAGAAGAAGCAGGCCGGTCATCTCGAGTATGGGATATACGAGCACGACATGCAGTGGGTGGCCCTGGCACTGGGCGCACTGAAGGCCCCGCTGGGACCGCCTGCCCAGGTTGTGGTCCTAGGCCTCGCGTGCGATGCACTCTGGCCGCTTCAAACCGTGGAACGAGATAGCACCTACTTTCGGGCCTACATTTGCGGCGGTGAGTTACCTTGGCCTCGTGAAGGAAAGTCAGCCCTGGCGCCATTCGACGAGGCGGCCACTGCACTGCAGCGCGATTCCGCCCTGGTGACCGAAGTGCGAGCGGCCCGGCCGAGGCTCGCGCCGAACCAGATCGGAAAGCATGGCCAGCTGCAGGAATGGCTGGACGACTGGGACGAGATCGAGCCCCGTCACCGCCACCTGTCCCCGCTGTGGGGGCTCTATCCGGGACGGGAGATCACACCGCAGTCCTCCCCTGCCCTTGCCGCGGCGGCCGCGGTGACGCTGGCCCGGCGGGGCACCGGGGGCTGCGGCTGGTCCTACTCCTGGAAGGCGGGACTCCGGGCCCGGCTGCACGACGGCGCGGCGGCGCTGGATCAATTGCGGGCGCTGCTCACCCGGTCATCGTTGCCCAACCTGTTCTCGCTGTGCGGACGGGCGCTGCAGGTGGATGGCAACCTTGGCGCCACGGCCGCGATCGCCGAACTTCTGCTGCAG
>JAOUIC010000359.1 GCA_029884275.1 Gemmatimonadota bacterium
GGGTCAGCCCGGACAGATCAATGCGGTGAGCCATGGATGTGTGCCGGCCCGGTTCCGCGGCGTCAGCGTGATCAACACCGGAGGCGCCCATGGCTGACTGGCTCTCCCGCGACGACTGCCGCCGCCTGACACAGCAGGTGCTCGGCATGTCCAGGGCCGAGGGTTGCACTCTGGTGCTCTCTTCCGGCCTCGACGGCAACACCCGCTCGGCGGTGGACGGGATCACCACCTCCGGCGACGTGTGGAACGCCCGACTCACGATCGCGTCACGGTTCGGGAAGCGCAGCGCCGCCGTGGACACCAATCGGTTCGACACCGCCTCGCTGGCGAGCGCGGTGGCGTCCAGTGAGCGGCTGGCGCAGCTGGCGCCGGAAAACCCCGAGCTGATGCCGCTGCTCGGGCCGCAGCCGGTGATCGAGGTGCCGGCGCTCGCCTCCTCCACGGTCAAACTCGACGGCAAGACGCGGGCGGCGTCGGCCACCGTGGTGGTGGATGCCGCGCTCGAAGCCGGGCTGCGCCCGGCCGGTTTCCTCACCCGCCGGGTGAGCGCGGTGGCCATCGCGAATTCCGCAGGGCTGTTCACCTATCACCTGTCGAGCCGTGCAGGTCATTCCGTCACCCTGCGCACCGCGATCGGGGACGGCTCCGGCTGGGCCGGTACCGAGCACAACGACTGGAAGCGAACCCTTCCGGCGGCAGAGGTCGCCCGTCGGGCCATCTCGAAAGCCACCATGAGTCGCCAGCCGACCTCACTCGAGGCCGGCAAGTACACCGTGGTCCTCGAGCCCCAGGCCGTGGCCAACGTCCTCCGTCTCCTCACCGGGTCGATGGACGCCCGGGCGGCGGACGAAGGCCGCAGCTTTTTCAGTCGCCGGGGTGGCGGGAACCGGGTGGGCGAGCAGGTCGTGGATCCGCGGGTCACCATTCTCTCCGACCCTTCCGATCCCGACCTGCTGGAGTCGCCTTACACTGGCGAGGGCGCGGCGATCGGCAAGACGGTCTGGATCGAGGAGGGCGTGGTCAGGAATCTCGGGTACAGCCGCTTCTGGGCCGAGCGGCAGGGTGTAGCGCCGCGCCCGATGGGAGGCGGCACCAGGATGCTGGGCGCCGAAGCGACTCTGGACGAACTCATTGCGCAGGTGGATCGAGGACTGCTTGTCACCCGCTTCTGGTACATCCGGACTGTGGACCCGCGGACCATCCTGCACACCGGACTGACTCGTGACGGGGTCTTTCTCATCGAGCAGGGCAAGATCACCCGCCCGGTCAACAATTTCCGCTTCAACGAGAGTCCCATCACCATGCTCGGCAATCTGGTCGCGCTGGGGAGGCCGGAGCGGGTGCCGGGCACGGAGTCGGGCGGGGCGGAGGACTCTGCCATCGTGGTCCCGCCGGTCGTGACCCGCGACTTCCACTTCACGTCGGTGAGCGAGGCGGTCTGATGCGAAGGCGAACGGCCTGGCTCGGGTTCGGGATGCTGGCGGTCGGTCTGGTCGGCGGTCAGCTCCAGGCCCAGGCTGTCGGCTCCCCCGCCGCGCTGGGCTTTTCCGCCGAGCGGCTCGAGCGCATCGACCGAATGATGCGTGAGGCGGTGGACAGCAACCGGGTGCCGGGCGTGGCGGTGATGGTCCTGCGGCGCGGCAAGGTCGCCTATCAGGGGGCGTGGGGATGGGTTGACCGCGAGGCGGGGCGGAAGATGGCCACCGACGCGGTCTTCCGGATCGCCTCGCAGAGCAAGGCCGTCACCAGCGTCGCGGTGATGATGCTCCTCGAAGAAGGCCGGCTCACCCTCGGCGACCCGGTCTCGAAGTGGATTCCCGCCTTCAAGGACGCGAAGGTCGCGAGTGCCAGCGACACCGGCCGGGTGCTCACACCGGTGAAGCGGGCCATCACCATCCGCGACCTCCTCACCCACACCGCCGGCATCAGCTACGGCGACGATTCGCTGGTCCGGGATGACTACACCGCGGCCGGACTCGGGCCCGATCTCGGTCCCGGCTGGTACTTCGCCGACCGCACGGTCCCGATCTGCGAGGACATGGACCGGCTCGGAACGCTGCCATTCGTCGCGCAGCCGGGGGAGAAGTTCGTCTACGGCTACAACACCGACATCCTGGGATGTGTGGTGGAACGGGTGTCGGGGCTGTCGCTGGCCGAGTTCTTCGAGCAGCGGATCTTCCGTCCGCTCAAGATGCAGGACACCCGCTTCTACCTTCCGCCTGACAATCGCGGCCGGCTGACCGCCGTCTACCAGGCCAGCGACACCGGCGTGGCCCGTGCGCCGGACGGCCCGACCGGACAGGGAGACTATGTGGACGGACCGCGGGTCAGCTATGCCGGCGGCGCCGGCCTGCTCTCGACCACGCGTGACTATGCCCGCTTCCTGCAGATGCTGCTCAACGGAGGGACACTCGATGGTGTCCGGCTCATGGGCCCCCGGACCGTGCGCCTGATGGTGAGCGACCAGATTGACTCGCTCTACAAGTCGCCGGGGTCCGGCTTCGGTCTGGGATTCGAGATCCTCGAGAATCCCGGCCTCGCCGGACAGTATGGGTGGGTGGGTCGGTTCGGCTGGGGCGGGGCGTACGGGACGAACTACTGGGTGGACCCGTCGGAGGGGCTGGTGGCGGTGTACATGATCCAGTTCCCGACGGCAGCGGCACGCGACCTTCTCACGCGGTTCAGGAACCTGGTCTACCAGGCCATCGTGGAGTGACCGCACTGTGGCCGCCACGACGACCGATGTGCCGGTTGCCTAGCTGTTTCCGGCTCACCGAACCATCTTAGGCGCCGTGTCCGACTTCTCGATCGAACCCGGGGACCCGCGGGACGGGGCCATGCCCTCCGCCGCGCTCGCGGCGAGCCTCGCGGATCGCTACCGCATCGAACGGGCGGTCGGCCAGGGGGGCATGGCGAACGTGTACCTCGCCCAGGACCTGAAGCACCACCGACGGGTCGCGCTCAAGGTGCTCCGCCCCGAACTCGCCGCGGTGATCGGCGCCGAACGGTTCCTCGCCGAGATCCGGACCACCGCCAATCTTCAGCACCCGCACATCCTGCCGCTGCACGACTCCGGCACTGCCGACGGCACCGTCTTCTACGTCATGCCGTACGTCGAGGGCGAGTCGCTGCGCGACCGTCTTGCCCGCGAGAAGCAGCTGCCGGT
>JAOUIC010000360.1 GCA_029884275.1 Gemmatimonadota bacterium
GGTCGAAGGCAGCTTCTGACGGCCGACTTCCCGGGGTAGCAGAAGGGATGCGGGCGTCAGGGTCTTGAAGTACAGAAGGGCCCGATCAATGGCCTGGGACAGGTCCGCCATGAGCGTCACTCGGCTAGGGCGGTCCTCGTAGACGGACTTCTCCCGGGCCAGCGCCTTGAGCTGTTCGGGGGAGAGCGACTCGCCGCGCGAGTACGCCAGGAGGCGGTCGAGGCTGCCCGCGAGGTGGAGCAGGTGGAAGCCGATGGAGGCCGTGCCCTGAGGCCGAACCCAGAGTTGCGCCTCGCTCAACGGGGCGACGACAGGCTCGATGTCCTCCCGAACCTGCAGGAGCGCATGAGCCGCCGGTTGAAGGTACGGCGCGATTCCGGGGAGTGGGCCGCGGAGCCAGACGTCAGGGATGGTGGTCATGCGGGAAAGCTAGTGACGCCGCGGAACAGCTGCGGGCTGACGCTGGCTGGAGCGCCGCGCGGCCTCGGCAGCTGCAGCGAGTCGTCACGCGAGAGCGCCGCGGTCGGTGGAGCGCCAAGGGGCTCGCCGAACCCGAGCACGTTGCCATCGCGGCACTTTCCTGCGAGGTCGCGGGGAGCCTGAAGCGGTGCAGTCCCGCGTCAATCAGCGTTCGCGGTCGCTCGAACGCCTCATTTCTGGTTCCCCACGAAGATGGCGCCGTTGAGTTCGCCCGCCTCGGTGGTCAGCGGCGCGTAGTGCGTCTGGTAGTTGCGGCCGAAGATCGTGGCTTCGCCGACGTAGGAGCGCTTCTGCATCAACGCCTGGTAGGCGGGGTGCTCGCGATCGAGCGTGGTGTTGACGGCGGACTTGCCCTCAGAGGTCAGCATGGTCGTCTGCACCCGGATGAAGTCCTGGCCGCTGATGCTGAAGACCGTCACCGCCGTCATCCGGTTGCGCGCGTTGAGGACGTAGATGGTCATCATGATGCTCACCGCGAGCGCGACCACGAAGACACCCGAGAAGATGTGCAGCACCGTCTCGTAGGATCCGGTGGTTTCATACAGCCGGGCGACGATCTGCGGCCCGAAGACCCCGGCCATGGCCCAGGAGCTGAGCACGTAGCCGTGGATCGCGCCCAGTTCTTTCGTCCCGAACAGGTCGCCGATGTACGCTGGCAGCGTCGCGAAGCCGCCGCCGTAGAACGTCAGGATCGTGTACAGCACGACCTGGAACGTCACGATGCTGGTGATGCTGGGCAGGAACCAGAAGGCCAGGATCTGGGCCGCGAAGAACAGGGTGTAGGTGTTGGCCCGGCCCAGGTAGTCGGAGAAGGACGCCCACCCGAGGCGGCCCAGGCCGTTGAAGATGGACATCAGGCCCACCACGCCGGCGGCCTGGGCCGGGGTGAGGCCGATGCTCTCCTGGGCCAGGGGGGATGCGGTGTAGATGATGCCGATGCCGCAGGAGATGTTGATGAACATCATCACCCACAGGCCGTAGAACGGCGCCTTCTTGACCGCCGCATTCGCGGTCATCTGCGTGAGGTCCGGGACCACCTTCTTCTGCCCGGCGTCGACGGCAGCCTTCATGCTGGCCGGCATCCAGCCCTGGGGCGGCCGCGCGATGTAGCTGGCGGCGCCGAACATGATCACCAGGTACGCCACGCCGGCGAACAGGAAGGCGGCCGAGATGCCCGACGCCACGGCGCTCTTGAGCGTCGGCGAGTCCTTGATCTCCCAGAACGGCGCCAGCGCGCTGTTGGTGAGCGCGGCGTTGAGCTCGGCCAGCGTGGGCTCGGCATCCTGGGCCAGCTTCGCCGGCAGCATGCCCAGAACCTCGGTGCTGCGGCCGGCCCTGACCGCGTCGAACAGCTGGTCCATGCCGTAGCCAGCGGTGGCCTCGTCATTGGCGTGGATGGCCTTCAGGATCTTCCGGCTCGAATTGAGGTTGGAAATTCCGGCCCGAAAGTCGGCCTCGGCCATCCCCACCTTGCCGGCCGCGACCTTCGACATGATGTAGTTGTAGACCGGCCCGCCGATGGCGGCGCCGAAGCCGAATCCCATGATCGCCAGCCCGGTGGCCATGCCGCGCCGGTCCGGGAACCACTTCACCAGGGTCGACACTGGCGTGATGTAGCCGATACCGAGTCCGATCCCGCCCAGCACACCGTAGCCCAGCCAGAGAATCTGAATGATCCCGAGCTTCGCCCCCAGGCTGGCCACCATGAGGCCGCTGCCCCAGAAGACCGCCGCAACCATCCCCGACTTGCTGGGGCCGTTCCGCTCGACGAACCGGCCCATCACCGCGGCGGACATGCCGAGAAAGAAGATGGCCAGGCTGAAGGTGATGGAGACGTCGCTCTTGGCCCAGCCGAAGGCGTTCTCGAGCGGCAGGTTGAACACGCTCCAGGCGTACACCGAGCCGATGGAGATATGAATCCCGACGGCGGACACGGCGATCAACCAGCGGTTCTTCATGTCGGCCTCCTTGCCTGCTGAGTTCATGGCGCTGCCAAGGCACCGGCCCGGACGGGCAGGGTGCCACGTCGGGAGGCTGCGATCAGATTGACGGATGCCGTCGCCCGTGGCCGGGCTGCGGTTGGATGAGGATCAGTTCAGTGAGAACGAGATGGCGGCGCCTGGAAGCCGGCGCGTCTTGGACTGGTTGACCGGAACGTATGCATCAATATGAAGGAAAACTCACTATTTGGATAGGGCGGTCGGGTGCGTGGCCATTGTGGGCGCGCCAAGGGCAGGCCCTCCTGGACTGCTTCGCCCTTCGCGGGGTGTGGCTGTTTGCCGGGAAATCAATGGGCGACTGACATCTGCGAACCTGGTGTCGTCAGGATGGGTGACCGAGCGGTTCGAGGTGCACGCCTGGAGAGCGTGTGGACCCCCAAGGGGTCTCGTGGGCTCGAATTCCACCCCATCCGCGGGGCGGGGG
This sequence comes from Gemmatimonadota bacterium, assembly GCA_029884275.1. Lineage (GTDB taxonomy): Bacteria > Gemmatimonadota > Gemmatimonadetes > Gemmatimonadales > GWC2-71-9 > JADJOM01. Next base: position 2,905 of record JAOUIC010000360.1, read on the forward strand.
CGAGTCGAACGCCTCGCCTCCCCCTCGGGTTCAGGGCCCCGTGAACGTCGCTGTGTAGGGCCCCGTGCCCGTAAAAGGCGGAGTAAGTCCATCTGCCCAACCTGCCACCCTCAAGAAATAGTCCTGTCCGGCTGTGAGCGAGACGCTCAGCAGCGCGTTCAAGCCCGGGCCGCTGTCGTCGTCGTATCCGCTTTCCGTCAGGGTGGCCGTCGCGGCCGTATGGGAATCGAGGTGATGGACGTTGAGGACGTTGTCCT
>JAOUIC010000361.1 GCA_029884275.1 Gemmatimonadota bacterium
CCCTGAACCCGAGCTGGGGGTAGAGCTGGTAGGCGAAACTCGAGCCGAGCCCGAAGCCGCCGATGTCGGCCCGCATCCCCACGGTCCACTTGCTTGCGCCCAGCTGCTGGTGAAGCAGGACGCCAACGATCGGGTCGACCCAGGTCTTGGTATCGCTCACGGAGACACCCGGCGTCGGCAGGTCCAGGCTGCTCTCCATGATGTTGACCCGTGCGCCGAGCAGGACGTCGATGGCCGGCGTCAGGCGCCGGAAGGCGCTCATGTCCACCATCCCCTGCTTGGCCCCGGCGGTGGCATTGGCCTGCTTCGCGTCCTGCTCGAGGTTCATGTACAGGCCGTCCACCGCTCCGCCCCACGCCCCCTTCCGCACCTGGACATAGAGCATCGCCCCGAACTGGAGCTTGTCGAAGATGTCCCCAGGGCCGGCGTCCACCCCGATGGTTTGATTGCCCACCGTGAGGTCGCCGCTCATCGTGGGGATGAGGAAGTACGGTGCCACGGTCCATTCCACCCGGTCCGCTTCGCCCTCGCGCGGTGACTGCGCGGCGAGCGCAGCCGGAGCGCACACGAGCAGGGCGTTCAGCAGGAACCAGCGGCAACCCGATACGAGTCTCGTCATTTCTGTTCCACCGTTACCTTGATGATTCTGCCGGTGAAGGCGTTGTCGCCCTCGGCATAGTCGTTGGACACGTTGGTCTCCCCGTCCACACCGACATCGGCGCCCTCATCGCCGGAGAAGGCATAGGGCTGGGTTCGGGGAATGTGCCCTTCCGCCACCTGCTTCCCGTCGATGCTCAGGACCGACTTGCCTCCCGTGCCCGGCTTCGCCTCGTCGGGGATGAACTCGTAGTGGATTGTGTGCTTCCCGGGCCCGAGTGCCGCGTTCGACGCGACCTTGGTGCGCTGCAGGCCAAAGAAGTTGTACTCGTGGTGGACCCTCCCGCCCTTCAGGTAGAGCGCCCAGCCGCCGAAGTAGCCGGCCTGGGCGATGATCACTCCCTGGGTCCTGGCATCCGGCACCTCCACTTCGGCGGTGACCGTATGGTGCACGCCCTTCACGTTGATGAAGGCGTTTTCCATGATCCCGGTCATGCCCTGGTAGACGGTCAGCGACTTGCGCCCGCCCAGCAGGTCGGGGCGGCCGGCGACGGCTGGGTTGAACCGTTCGACCCGCCGGTCGTCGATGGGGAGCACGTGGTTCCGGACAGCCTCAGTCATGAACAGCTCCTGCAGTTCCTTGAGCTTCTCCGGGTTCTGCTCGGCCAGGTCGTCGGCCTGACTGAAGTCCTCGCTCACATGGTACAGCTCCCAGACATCGTCCTTCAGGTCGGGGAGTTTCGCGCCGGCAAGCCAGGGGATGGAATGCCTGGCAGCGGCCACCCAGCCGTCATGGTAGATGGCGCGGTTGCCGAACATCTCGAAGTACTGCGTGACGCGGCGATCGGCGGCCTTCGCGTCGTCCAGGGTATAGAGCATGGACACGCCGTCCATGGGGCGCTGCTCCACTCCGTTCACGCGGGTGGGTTCGGGGAGGCCCGCCGCCTCCAGCACGGTGGGCGCCACGTCGATCACATGGTGGAATTGGCTCCGGACCTCGCCGTGGGCCTTCACCCGGTCCGGCCAGTGGAGGACCATGCCGTTGCGCGTCCCGCCGAAGTGGCTGGCCACCTGCTTGGTCCACTGAAACGGCGTGTTGCCAGCCCACGCCCAGCCGATGGCAAAGTGCGGGAAGGTGGTGGGGCCGCCCCAGTCATCGAAGTGGCTCATCATCTGGTCGGCTTTCCCGACGATGCCGTTCAGTGCCATCATCTCGTTGTAGGTACCCTCCGGCCCGCCCTCGGCGCTGGAGCCGTTGTCGCCCACGATGTAGTAGAAGATCGTGTTGTCCAGTTCGCCGATCGCCTCGAGCTGAGCGACCAGCCGACCTACCTCGTAATCGGTGTGCTCGGCGAACCCGGCGAAGGTCTCCATCTGTCGCTCGAACAGTCGCTTCTGGTCGGCGCTCATGTCGTCCCAGGCGGGGATCTCCTTGGGCCGCGGCGTCAGTTTCGTGTCCACCGGAATGACGCCCATCTCCTTCTGCCGGGCGAAGGTCTCCTCCCGCAGCCGGTCCCAGCCCATGGCGAACTGTCCCTTGTACTTCGCGATCCACTCCGGCGGCACGTGGTGCGGGGCGTGCGTCGCCCCGGTGGCGAAGTACATGTAGAACGGCTTGTCGGGGGTGAGCGCCTGCTGGGCACTCACCCAGGCGATCGCCTGATCGGTCATGTCGGTGGTGAAGTGGTAGCCCGGCGTCCGCCTGTGCTCCACGCGAACCACGCCGTCATAGATGGCGGGCGCCCACTGATTGGTCTCGCCGCCGATGAAGCCGTAGAACTTGTCGAAGCCGGAGCCGGTGGGCCACCGATCGTACGGGCCGGAGGTCGAGACCTCCCAGGGCGGGGTCTCGTGATACTTGCCGAAGGCCGCGGTGCTGTAGCCGTTGAGGCGGAGGATCTGGGCCAGGGGTGTCACGCTCAGCGGACGAATGCCGGTATTGCCTTCGAACGCCGTGGCCAGCTCCATGATCGCGCCGGCGTTGTTCACGTGGTGATTGCGGCCGGTCAGCAGGGCGACGCGGGTCGGGCTGCAGAGCGCGGTGGTGTGGAAGCGGTTGTAGCGCAGCCCTCCCGTCGCCAGCCGGTCCAGCGTGGGCATCCTGATCGGGCCACCGAAGGCGCTGCTGTGCCCGAAGCCGATGTCGTCGATCAGTACGATCACCACGTTCGGCGCCCCATCCGGGACCTTGACCTCGAATCGGGGCGGCGCCTTCGCGTTCCGCGCATCGAGTTCGGTGATCGGCGTGGATGGCGGCTGAGAGATGGGCAGGATGGTCCGGTCGAGTGAGCCGGGCTGTGCCGCTGCCGGACGCGACTCCGCTCCCGTGGTGCAGGCGCTCGCCGCGACGCAGAGCGCCACGGCCACCGTGGGTGTGCGGGACATTCGCGTCGTGATGCGCTCCATCTGGCGCTCCTCGGAGAAAGGGATGGCTGTTGGGTGAGTGGGCCGCTGCTGCCGGGGGGATTGAGGGGAATCCCGCCAGGCTGCCCGCCAGAAGTCTGCCCCCGCAGCGCCACCCCTGCCAGCCCCCCCCCCCCGCCCCGCCTTTCCGTACCCC
>JAOUIC010000362.1 GCA_029884275.1 Gemmatimonadota bacterium
CGTTCACGTGCAGGATGTACGGATGGGCCTCGTGGAACTTGGAGAGCGAGCGGATCCCATAGGGGCTCAGGAATTCGTTCTCGTCCAGCATCTTTGTGAGGATGCGCCGGAGCCGCTCGGGAGTGAGCAGGGACATGATCCCCCGGTCGGCGATGCCGAAATGCCCGGGTCCCGTGGGGTGGATGGTCTTCTTGAGGTCCGGCATCCGGGACAAGCGCTGGTGGAGCTGGGCCATCGCCCGCGGGACCTTCGCCCGCGTGCTCGCCTCGACGATCGTGGTGGCACAGAGGGGGAGGAGCCCCACCATCGAGCGCACCTTCAGTCGGGTAGCAGTGCCGTCGGGGAGCTGCAGCAGGTCGTAGTAGAACCCATCCTCCTCGTCCCACATCCCGTCGTTACCGGGGCGGTTCATGGCGGCGGCGATGTAGTAGAAATGCTCGGCGAACTTCACGATCATGTCCTCGAAGGCGGGATCGTGCAGCGTGATCTCGAACGCGAGATCCATCATGTTCTGGGTGAACAGCGCCATCCAGGCGGTGCCGTCCGCCTGCTCGAGATGGCCGCCGGTTGGCAGTGGGGCACTGCGGTCGAAAACGCCGATGTTGTCCAGGCCGAGGAACCCGCCCTCGAAGACGTTCTTGCCGGAGCGGTCCTTGCGATTCACCCACCAGGTGTAGTTCAACACCAGCTTGTTGAACGCCTTCTTGAGGAACTCGAGATCCGACTCGCCGCGTGCGGCGTTCTCGGTGTAGTGCAGGAACAGCGTGGCCCAGGCATGGACTGGGGGGTTCACGTCGCTGAAGTTCCACTCGTACGCCGGCATCTGGCCGCTCGGGTGGAGGTAAACCGCGCCGAGCATCAGTTCCAGCTGCTGCTTGGCGAAGTCAGGATCCACGATTGAAAGCGGCAGGCAGTGGAAGGCCAGGTCCCAGGCAGCGTACCAGGGGTACTCCCACTTGTCGGGCATCGAGATGATGTCCTCGTTCAGCATGTGGAACCACTCCGAGTTCCGCGCGCTGCGATATCCACGGTGGAGCGGGTGGGAGTTGTGCTCCTTGAGCCAATTGTCGCCGTCGAAGAAGAAGAACTGCTTGCTCCACAGCATCCCCGCGAGCGCCTGGCGCATCACCCTCGCCTCATCCGCGGAGACCGAAGCCGGGGTCACGGCGCGATAGAACTCGTCGGCCTCTTGGAGCCGCACCGCGAGGGTCTTGTCGAACTCCGGCCCGAAGAGGGTCGGAGCCTCGGCCCCGCCGGTCAGCCGCAGCCGAACGGTGGCCGACTTGCCGGCCGGAACCGTCGCGCGGTAGTGCGCCGATACCTTGGTGCCCTGCTTGCTGGGGTTGACCGCCGACTGCTTGCCTTGGACCACGCAGTCGTTGATGCCGTCCTTGACGTAGGGGCTGGCATTCATCTGGCCAGGGAAGAGCCGCTCGTTGTTGGTCTCGTTTTCTGTGAAGAGCAGCGGCACGTCACCTTCACAGGTGAGGATGCACTTGCCCAGCAGCGGATGGGTCGCCGCCACCGCGCTGGCGCCTGCCGGGGCCGGGACCTTCCGCAGGTTCGGCTTTTCGGGAGACCGGTTGGACTCGGAGATCCACGCCGCCCAGTCGTTCCGGAACCAGAGCGTCGGCAGCAGGTGCAGCTCGGCGGCGTCCGGGCCACGGTTGTGGGCGGTGATCTTCACCAGGATGTCTTCCGGTCCGGCCTTGGCGTACTCCACGAACACGTCGAAGTAGCGGTCGTCCTTGAACACCCCGGTGTCGAGGAGCTCGTACTCCATCTCCTCCCGGGTCCGATGCCGATTAGTCGTGATCAGGTCTTCGTAGGGAAAGGCCGCCTGGGGGTACTTGTACAGGTACTTCATGTACGAGTGGGTCGGCGTGCTGTCGAGATAGAAGTAGTACTCCTTCACGTCCTCCCCGTGGTTCGCCTCGCTGTTGGTCAGGCCGAACAGCCGCTCCTTGAGGATGGCGTCCTTGCCGTTCCAGAACGCCAGGCTGAAGCAGAGCTTCTGCTTGTCGTCGGAGATGCCGGCGATGCCGTCTTCGCCCCAGCGGTAGGCCCGCGAGCGGGCATGATCATGGGTGAAGAAATTCCACGCGTCACCCCCGGGGCTGTAATCCTCGCGAACCGTGCCCCACTGGCGCTCGCTCAGGTACGGTCCCCACTTCTTCCATGGCACGGCCTTGTCACGGGCCTCGGTCAGTCTTTCATGTTCTGCGGTCATGGGGAGCCTCACCAGAGATGGCGACTGGGGATAGGACTGCACATGTGACAAGAATGTAGCCGGGGTGATGAAAGCAAGCTTAACTTGCTGAGAAGCTTGATTCGTGCGGCAGTACACTTGGAGCCCGGGAGGTTCAGCGAGGCTCGACCTTTGCCGGCGGCCGGGGGGCGCCGAATGTGTAGCTGTAGACTGCCTGGAAGGTGTCGAAGTCCGCGCCGAGCCGGGTGCTCAATCCGTTGATGTATACCAGTTTGAGGCCGTGACTCCGGGCCAGCGGGATCCGTAGCAGGGCTGAAACGCGGGTGTTCTTGAGCGGGTCCTTCTCGACCCCATCGATCGACGCCCGCCCACCCCAGCCGTACCCGACGGAGGCGGCAGCCCACCATGACGGGTACTCGCGGAAGGTGTAGACCAGGTGACCCTGCACCTGGTAGAACGGGTCCTGGGTCAGGACTCCGCCGCCGAGGTACTCACCGTTGCGGGTGAAGAAGGTCGCGCCGGCGTACGCCTCGAGGTCCCAGCGCCCCAGTGCCTGGGAGATCCCCAGCCGCGGGGTGAAGGCCCAGCGGTGTGAGCTGAGGTTGATGAGCCGGTCGGGGTAGTACTGCCCCAGCGGAATCAGGGTGGCGAGCTGGATGCCGACGACGGTGCGCTGGCGGTACGTTCTGAAATCCTGGAATGACAGGGCGGGAGCGCCGATGAAGTTGAGCCCGAGCACCACCCCCGGGTCGGCAAGGCCGGTGCGCGAGGTGCTGGTGTCGATGCCGGCCAGCGTGCCCTTCCAGCTGCCGGTGGCGAATGGGAGTACGACCCCGATCCGCCCGTTCATCCCGAATATGCCGATCGAGCGAAAGGCGCCCAGCAAGAGGGTTCCCACGTCCGCGGTGACATCCTCCAGCGGCAGAGCCGCATCCACCAGCACG
>JAOUIC010000364.1 GCA_029884275.1 Gemmatimonadota bacterium
CGCCCGGTCGTGGTGGATTCCGGCCTGTCCGGCTACGACGGTGATCCATTCCGGGACTACGTGAGAAGCAGCCGGGCCCACAATACCGTGACTGTTGACGGCCTCGATCAGGCAGAGCTATGGGGCACCTTCCGGGTGGGTGGCCGCCCAACGATGCTCTCCGCTGACATGGAGGATCGCCCGTTCAGGTTCCGAGGAGCCTACCGGCCGTTCCACGGCCGGCGGATCAGGCATGAACGACGGATCGGCCGCGAGGCTGATGGGGCCTGGGTCGTGGAGGACGAGGTGTCGGGGGCCGCGGGGAGGCGCGTCGAGAGTTACCTCCACTTCCACCCGGATTTCGAGGTGAGCATGCGACCGGACGGATTCCAGGCCATCGCGCCAGGTTGCCGTGTGGCGGGCACGATTCTCGGTGGGGCACAGTGGCGCGTCGTCCGGGGTGTCAGGGAGCCACCCCAGGGTTGGTACTGCCCGGCGTTCGGGGTGGTGCAGGCGGCGGCCACGGTCATACTGATGCGGGATCCGCAAGGAGAACAATCCTTCGGGGTCCGACTCCGTCGGGTCCTGGGCTGAATCCTGACACCTGATGCGAATCCTGTTCTTCAGTGATCACTTCCGGCCCGAGCCGAGCGCTCCGGCGGCCCACGTTCACGAGCGCGCGAAGCTCTGGGCGTCATGGGGTCACGAAGTCACCGTCCTCACCAGCGCACCGAACTTCCCTGAGGGCAAGCTCTACCCCGGGTACCGAAACCGGTGGCGCGGGGTCGAGACCATGGACGGCATCCGGGTCGTGAGGGTGAAGACGTTCATCGCGCGCAATGAAGGCTTCGTGCTGCGGATCCTGGATTACCTGTCGTATTGCATTTGCGCGTCCCTGATGGCCTGGTTCGAGGCGCGTCCCGACGTCATCATCTCGACATCGCCACACCTGTTCGTCGCGGTCGCCGGCGTGGTACACGGGCGGCTCCGGAGGGTGCCGCACGTCATGGAGGTGCGCGATCTCTGGCCCGCGACTATCGCGGCGACCGGCTCGCTGCGAAAGGGTCGGGTCTACCGGCGACTGGAGGACCTGGAGCTCTGGCTGTACCAGAACTCCGCCCAGGTCATCGTCCTGACCCGGTCGTTCGAGCGGGATCTGATCCGTCGGAGGGTCCCGGCCGGGAAGGTCAAGGTGGTTGTGAACGGCGCCAACCTGGAGCTCTTCAGCCCCCGGCCTCGGGACCCCGAGGTGGAACAGGCCTATCAGCTGGCGAATCGATTCGTCGTCGGATACCTGGGAACACTCGGCCTCAGTCACGGGCTCGACAACATCATCCAGGCCGCAGAATTCCTGCGCGAGACGAGCGTCGTCTTCTACTTCGTCGGCGTCGGGGCGGATAAGGCGCATCTCGAGGCGCTGGTAGCGGAGCGCGGGTTGCGGAATGTGATCTTCGCGCCACGGCAACTCAAGGAGGAGATGCCACGATATTGGAGTCTCTGCGATGCCTCCCTGGTACATCTCAAGGACGATGAAGTTTTCCAGTCGGTCATTCCGTCGAAGATCTTCGAGTCGATGGCCATGGGCCTCCCCATCATCTTCGTCGGCCCTTCCGGCGAAGGGTCGGACATCGTGACGGAAGCCGGGGCCGGGATCGTCGTCGCCCCTGGCCGCCCGGCGGCCCTGGCGGAGGCAGTCCTGGCGCTCGCACGCGACCCGGAGCGGTGTCGAGCGCTGGGGGGCCGCAGTTTGGCCGCTGCGCCGAGGTGGAGCCGAGATCGTCAGGCCCGTGATACGCTGGCCGTGCTGGCGCAGGCGGCCGGGATCGACGGATGATGCGCGTCCTCGTGACGGGCGCGAGCGGTTTCGTGGGAAGGCACCTGGTGCCCGCGCTGGTGGACGGCGGCCACGTGGTGCGGGCCACCTGCCGGCCTGGACGCCGGGCCCCCCTCGGCACCGGCGCCGCCGAGTGGACACCGTTGCACGATATCACCTCCGAGACGGAATGGGCCGTGGCCGTCCGGGGCGTGGATGCGGTGGTGCATCTCGCCGGCCTGGCTCACCAGATCGGGCCCGGTGCGGAGACCCGCGAGAGCGAATTCCAACGGGTGAATGCCCGCGGTACCGAGCGGCTGGCCGAAGCGTCGCGAAGGGCCGGCGTCCGTCGCGTGGTCATGGTGAGTTCAATCGCGGTGCTCGGGCCCTACCAGGGCACGCCCTTCACTGAGGCCTCTCCCTGCGCGCCCGACACCGCGTATGGCCGCAGCAAGCTCGAGGGGGAGTCGGCCATTCGGCGCCTGCTGGCCGAGGGGGAGACCGACTGGTGCATTCTCCGACCACCGCTCGTCTACGGGCCCGGGAACCCAGGCAACATGGCGCGCCTGCTTCGCCTGATCCAGCGAGGTCTCCCGCTCCCGCTGGGGCGCATCGAGGCCAGTCGGAGCTACATTTACGTCGGCAATCTGACCGACCTCCTGGTACGGTGCCTGACGCACCCCGCGGCCTCCCGCCGGATATTCGTCGTCGATGATGGGGAGCCGGTCGCGACGCAGACATTGATACGGCTGCTGGCCGGGTACGCGGGAAAGGCGGCGTGCCTGGTCCCGGTCTGGCCCTGGGTGTTGCGCGCCCTCGGTCGGGCGGGCGACCATCTGCAGGGGCTGCTCGGGCGCTCCGTCGGATTCGATAGTTATGCGATCGACCGGCTCATGGGATCGCTGGTCATCGATTCGCGTGCGGTGCAGAGCGCGCTCGAATGGACTCCCCCCTACCGACAGGAGGCCGGCCTCCGGTCTACTGTCCAGACTGCCTTGGAGGCCACGTGAGCACGCTGATCGTTGTAGCCCACCCCGACGACGAAGTGCTCGGCTGCGGCGGCCTCGCGGCACGCCTCGCTCAGGCTGGCGAGCCGGTCGCTGCCTGCATCCTTTCGGGCGCGGCTGAGGCCCGGCAGCAACGCCCCACGGTTGACCGGCTCCGCCAGCATGCGCGGGAAGCGATGTCCATTCTGGGCCTGCCCGAGCCGGTGTTCGGACCATTCCCCAACATCGCATTCAACACCGTCCCGCATCTCGATCTGGTGCAGTTCATCGAAGGGGTGATGCGGGAGCGCGGGGTTACCCGGATCTACACCCACCACCCGGCGGATCTGAACA
>JAOUIC010000365.1 GCA_029884275.1 Gemmatimonadota bacterium
TGGTCTCGATGTCGGCCTTGTAGCCCGGGAGCACGAAGCCGCCGTTCCGGCTGCTGGCCCCCCAGCCGATCCGCTCCCGCTCGAGGACGACAACGCTCGCCCCCGCCTGCCGCAGGGCACGCGCGGCGCAGAGGCCGGTGTACCCGCCGCCGATGATGGCGGCATCGATGCGCCGGGGCGGCTCGTTGCCGGGTGTCAGCGGGCGAGGCGGGAGTTGTTCCTCCCAAAGCACCACGGAGGTAGGTTCAATCGACACGGTGATCAGGTCCGATTTATGAGCAACCGCTGTCCCCGCGCGGCGCGGCCAGGTTGAGCGCGGGCATGGGGTCCGGGCGGCGCGCAAGACGTCCGTCACTGACCCTGCCTTCAGCTTTCTCGCTGAGGGATGACTCATCCCTGCCTGGGAATCCCGAGCGCGCCGCTGGGGGACCCCTGCCCGCGCTCTCGGGGGCCGCGCCGCCCCAAGACCGGGGCTCCCGCGCTCGATCCGGCCCCGCCAACCAAGACCTGCGCATCACGGCGCCAATAGCGCCGCCACTGCCTCCCGGAACACCGCGGTGTGAAAGTCGATATCCTCCGGCGTGGTGTCAGGCGCGATCAGCGCCATGTTGTGGAACGGCGTCAGCAGGATGCCGCGGTTCAGCGCGAACAGGTGCATGAACTGGTCGAGCTCGAAGTCCACTGCCGCCGCGGCCTCGCCGCCGTTCCGCGGCGGCTCCGGCCGGAACCAGTACTCCGCCCGGCAGCCGAGCCGCTTGACGATCCACGGCAGGCCGAACTCCCGCACTACCCCTTCCACGCCCGCCTGGAACCGCTCCGCGAGCGGAATGGTGCGCTCATAGGCCTCGGCGGTCAGCACATGCTCGAGCGTCGCGCGCATCGCGGCGAGGGCCAGCGCGTTGCCCGCCAGCGTCCCGCCGATGCCGCCGGTGTCGCAGTCGCCCAGCGCGATCCGCCCCGCGAGCCGGTCGGCGACTTCGCGCGAGAACCCGTAGACCGAGCAGGGGACTCCTCCGCCGATCGGCTTTCCCAGCGTGAGCATGTCGGGCGCGAGCCCGTGGGCGCCGGTATAGCCGCCGGGGCCGGCGCAGATGGTGTGGGTCTCGTCGAGAATCAGCAGCGAGCCATGCCGCCGGGTCAGCTCCCGGAGCCTCGCGTGGTACCCGTCGTCCGGCAGGATGATCCCGACATTGGTCATCGCCGGCTCGGCCAGGACGCAGGCGACGTCGCCGTGGGCCAGCGCCGACTCGAGCGCCGCCAGGTCGTTGAACTCCACCACCCGGGTGGTCGCCGCGGGGTTCACTGGCGGCCCGAGATTCCCCGGCCGTGGCCCGACCACGCCCCCCTTGAGCGTCGCGAAGGTCTCGTCCACCGTTCCGTGATAACACCAGTTGAACACCAGGATCTTCGGTCGGCCGGTGATGAACCGGGCCAGGCGGATGGCGAAGCGGTTCGCATCGGTGGCGGTGAGGGCGAACTGCCAGACCGGAAGCCGGAAGCGGCGGGTGAGTTCTTCCGCCACCCAGAGGTGGTCCTCGGAGGGAAGCATGAAAGTGAGGCCGCGGGCGGCCTGCCGGGACACCGCCTCCACCGTGGCCGCCGGAGCATGGCCCGTCATCGCCCCGGTGTCGCCCAGACAGAGATCGAGGTAGCGGCGGCCGTCCACGTCCGTGAAATGGGCCCCTTTCCCCTCGCGCACGAAGAGCGGAAAGCCGCCCGCCCATTTCGCCATCCAGTGCATCGGGACCCCGGCCAGGAGATGCTGCCGGGCCCGCTCGAAGAGCGCGCGGGAGGTGGGATGGGTCTCCGCGAAGCGGCGCTCCTCGGCGGCGTGGAGCGCTGCGAGCCGTCGCCGGTCGATCATCCGCGGGCGGCGATGATCGCCTGCTCCATGACCTCGAGACCCTCCTTCAGCACCACGTCCTCCACGGTGAGCGGCACCAGCACCCGGATCACGTTGCCGTAGGTTCCTGCGGTCAGCAACAGCAGCCCGCGCTTGAGCGCCTCGGCGGCGATCTTCCCGGTCAGTTCCTTGGCTGGCTCCTTCGTACCCCGGTCCTTCACCAACTCCATGGCGACCATGGCGCCGAGCCCGCGGACGTCGCCGACCTCCGGAAACCGGCCCTGCCACTCGGTGAACCGTTTCCGGATCGTCTCGCCCACCAGACGGCCGCGGTCGGCCAGCCGGTCCTCCTCCATCACGTCGAGCACCGCCAATGCGGCGGCGCAGGAGAGTGGGTTGCCGCCGTAGGTGCCGCCGAGCCCCCCGACCTGCCCGGCTTCGAGCACCTCGGCTCGGCCGGTGATTGCGGCGAGGGGCAGCCCGCCGGCCAGCGACTTGGCGGTGACGATGATGTCGGGCACCAGTTCGTAATGCTCGCTGGCGAACAGCTTCCCGGTGCGCCCGAACCCGCTCTGGATCTCGTCGGCGATGATCAGGATGCCGTGGTCCTTCGCGAATGCCGCCAGCGTCGAGACGAACTCCTTCGGCGCCGGAATGAAGCCGCCTTCGCCGATCTCCAGCTCGATGATGATCGCCGCGACATCCTTCGGGTCAACGTGGGAGGCGAACAGGCGCTCGAGGGCGGCGCGGTCGGCCATGCAGCACTGGCCGGCCGGCCGGCTGGCCGACTGCCCGCAGCGGTAGCAGTACGGAAACGGCAGCCGGTACACCTCGGGAACGAATGGCCCGAACCCCGCCTTGTAGGGCATGGTCTTGGAGGTGAGGCTCATCCCCATGTAGGTCCGGCCATGGAAGGCGTGCTCGAAGCAGACGATGGCCTGCCGGCCGGTGGCGCGCCGAGCCACTTTCACGGCGTTGTCGTTCGCCTCGGCACCGCTGTTGGCGAAGAAGGTCCGCTTCTCGTGGCTGCCGGGGGTGATGGCGTTGAGCCGCTCCGCCAGCTCGATGAACGGCTCGTACATCGAGATCTGGAAGCAGAGGTGGGTGAACTGATCCAGCTGGTGCTTGACGGCCTCCACGACCTTCGCATTCCGGTGACCGGCGTTCAGCACGCCGATGCCGCTGCCGAAGTCGATCAGACGATTGCCGTCGACGTCGGTCAGCACCGCATTCTCGGCGTGCGCCACAGCCATCGGCGTGACCTGGGAGACGGTCACGCCGATGGCTG
>JAOUIC010000366.1 GCA_029884275.1 Gemmatimonadota bacterium
GGCAGAGCCGCAGGAAGATCTCCCAGTGCCGCTCGCCAGGCGCGACCGGAACGGCATTGGGGCGATTCCGGAATGCCTCCACGAACTCAAGCGCCGCCGCCAGCGGTGTCGGCGGGTGAAAGACCCTCGGATGCGTCACAATCCGCAGAAACCCCGCGAGCACATGTGCCGAGACCGCGTACGCCTCATCCCCCGAGACCATTGTCTCGACCCAGGCTCGGTGCGCCGCGTGTCCCGGTGCATCCTCGCGGAAGGCGTACACCAGCACGTTCACATCAACGAGTCGCATCGCCTTCCATCAGATCGAGCAGGCTGGCGGTGTCGTCCAGGTCCACCCCGGGCTGAAGGCCCTGGCCGGCGAAAGTCGGGAGTGGGCCGGGGACACCGGACTTGCCGGCGCGTCGGCGGGTCAGCGATTCCAGCGCCTCGAGGCCGCGGCGGAGCACATCGGACTTGGTCGTATCCAGCCGTTCCGCGAGCCGCTCGAGCCGTTCGCGGTCCGGGCGGTCCAGATACACCTGCACCGGCTCCGCAGCACGACCGGCGCGCTTCGGCGGCTCATGATATGTTGTCATGACATCATGATATCGGTGCATGACGCCAGCGTCAACCGGTGCGCAGCCGGTCTTCACCGCCGGAACATGAAGTACACCGCCCCCATCAGGCAGAGCCCCGCCCGGAGAAAGTTCATCCGCACCGGCTCCTTCATGTAGAACACCGCGAACGGCACGAACACGCTCAGTGGGCGCTGGTCATGGCGGCGCGATGGGAAGCTGAGCCGGAGGCGGCTGGATCTCGCCGTCAGAGGTCGAACGCCAGCCCGAGGCTCCAGTACTCCTCGTCATACCAGTAGAACTCGCCGATCGGCACCCGACCCTCGTGGTAGCCGAGGCCCAGTCGCCAGCGATGGCCGCCCGAGGGGTACATCAGACCCAGCGCCGCCGAGAAATCCACTTCCCAATCGCGCTCCTGGAAGGCGTTCGCATCGGTCGCGGCGTACCAGCCGAGCTGGCCGAGCCCGAGCGATGCCGGTTTCAGCCACTCGGCGCCGGCCTGGGCCCGCCCCGGCTCCTGGAGATCGTCATTGCCGTTATGGTAGGCGTAGGCGCCTTCGGCGTAGAGCCGGAGCGCGCGCGTGACCGGCCAGCTCACCCCGAGCACCAGCTCCTCGCGGGTGTAGTCGATCCGCTGGCGGCCGGTGCGCTCAGCGTACTCGTCGCCGACGTGACTCGAGGTGTGCTTCGAGCCGAGCTTGAAGGCGAGCCGGCCTGGGCGGCCGGCGGCCACGGTCAGCCCGAAGATCCCGTCCCAGCCGATGTTGTCAAAGGTATGCCCGATGTCGAACTGGCCGTTGAACCCTGCCTCGAACCCGGCCTGGACGGCCCAGCCTGAATCGCCCCTCGGCTGCCAGCGCGCGACGCCGAACTGGCCCCCCATCCTCAGCTCGAAGCGGCCGGCCTCCGCCTCGGGGATGGCAGGGTCGGTCACTTGCAGCCGAGTGAAGCCGAAATCGGTGGCGGTGGGGTCGGCAATCGCGGTGGGGAACAGGCGTGAGTCGGGAAACGCGACCCAGCGCGACTCGGACGGCCGCTGGGCCGCGAGTCGTGCATGGGGAAAACAGAGCGCAAGCACGAGATGGAACGCGCTGAGTCGGTAGAACATCGTCTCCCGCACCAAGGCGCGTGAAGGAGTGGAGAAGCTAGCGCCCGTCCCTGTCCTCAACAACGGTCGGTCGGTATACTCCCGTGGTCGCTGGTCTTGGACCGACCTTCTCAGTGAGCCTCGCATGACACAGTCTCGACTCCGAGTGGTGTGGGGCACGATCGGTTGCCTCGCGACCACATCCGTGGCGGCCCAGGAGGATGCGCGGCTCGCCGTACGGGTCGACTCCGCCCGGCACGAGGTGATCCTCACCGTCGGGCCGTTCGAGCTCTCATCGATGAAGGGTCACGAAGGCCACCGCGACATGCCGGAATTTTCGGCCCGCTTCCCCTGGCCCGTGACGGCGATGGCGCGAGGCTTCAGCTTCGCACTGCATGATTCCACCGGGAAGAAGGTCCCCCAGCGGGTGCTGCACCATCTGAACCTGATCAACACCACTCGCCGCCAGCTGCTGCTGCCGCTGCAGGAGAAGGTCATGGCGATCGGGCGGGAGACCAAGAACATCATGCTGCCGGGCACCGTCGGGCTGCCGCTCGAGGCCGGCACCCGCATGAAGGTCGCGATCATGTGGCACAACCAGACCCCGGTGGATTTCAGTGGCGTGATGCTCACGCTGCACATCCGGTACACTCCCGACAACCTCGTCCCCCGTCCGGTGACGGTGCTCCCGATCTCCATGGACCTGGCCGACCGGCCGGGCGCCGAGAATTCCTTCCCGGTTCCCGTGGGACTATTCACGATTTCACGCGAGTTCATGATGCCGGTGACCGGCCGCCTCCTGGCAGCCACCGGACACATGCACGACTGGGCCACCGGGCTCCGGCTGGAGGATGCCGCCTCGAGGAAGACCCTCGTCAGCATCACGCCCATCCTCGATTCCACCGGCGGCATCAGCGACATGCCCCTCCGCCTCTTCGGCGTTCGGGGCGACGGCCTGAAGCTGCACGCCGGGCGGCGGTACCGCCTGGTCGCCACCTACGACAACCGGAGCGGTGCCACGATGGACGGCATGGCGATGCTGGGCGGCATCTTCTCTCCCAGCGACCTTCGCGACTGGCCGGATCGCGAATCCGAGGATATCGCCTACCTCGACCATCCGGTGCCAGCGCCGGCCGCGGATACGACCCACGCGCATTAGCCTGCGCTGCGTTGAAGCACCGGCTTCGCGCCGCTGCATCAACCCAGCGCACTTCACCGAGCAGGGGATTCCGCAGGGCTACTGCGGCATCTGCGACCGCTGTGGCCAGCCGGGCCACACCCGCCACTTCCCCGGTCCGGTGCCGTCCACCGGCACCTGGTGCGACCGCTGCTATCTGTTCGTTGGCCGGCGGTTCAAGGTGCTCCGCATCGCGATTCCGGCCCTCATCATCCTCACCGCTGCCCTCGTGGCCTGGACCCGGACGCAGCGCCAGTTCGCAGGGATGGAGTTGAGGCCCACCCGCCGATGGTTTCTACCCAGG
>JAOUIC010000012.1 GCA_029884275.1 Gemmatimonadota bacterium
GCCGGACCGGGTGGGGCGCTCGACGACGTTCACCCGGGGCCGGTACTGGCGTATCATGTCGAAATCCGCGGCAAGGAACCCCGTGGGGCGCCCGTCATCGAGATTGCGGGCCACGCTGAGCGCCTTCAGAAATACCTCGGGCATGACCACCGCGCTGCCGAGGTTGAGCACCACGCCTCCGTCGTGCAGCTGAGGGAGGGAACCGGCCAGGCGACGGAAGTCGCGGAGCGCCGTGCCGCCGATTGCCGCGCCATCGGCCGACGGGTGCTGGTGAATCGTCTCGGCGCCGATGGTTGGATGTACCGTGAGGGGAACTCCGTGGCGATGACAGGTGAGCATCACCGAATCCCCTGCCCTGACCGCGCTTGCCATCGCGGCGAGCGCTGCCGCCAGGCCTTCCCCCAGCCCCTGCCCGGCGGAGTGAGCCCGGACGATTGCCCGGTTCATGCCGGTGGCTGTCTCCTCCGCCATCCCGAAGCTGCCGTCGGCCAGGCCGGCTTCGACATCCTCGCTGGTCCCTCCGTGGGCCGCGAGCTCGAAGTCGTGGATGGCAGCCGCGCCATTCAGGGCGAGGTGGGTCACGATACCCCGCGCCACCCAGTCCGACAGCAGCGGCCCCAGTCCGACCTTGACCACATGCCCGCCAGCGAGGATCACGACGCCACGCCCGGCCCGGTGGGCATCGGCGATGGCTCTGGCTACCGCCAGCAGCTGCCCCGCGGCAAGGGTACGCGGCAGACCGCAGAGGAAGGCGTGGAACGACCGGTCGGCGCCCGCGACTTTCGCGAGACTGGTGCGATCGACGAGGCTGGGGCGGGATGCGACTGGAGTTGTCCGGGCCCGCGCGAGATCGGCCTCCCGGTAGCCGCTCACGGTCGGGGTGGCTCCGGGGTCAGCTCTTCCAGGCCCAGCGTGACCGTGCCAAAGGGGAGCTTGGAGCGGATCTGCACCGGCACCCGGCGCGCGTCGTCGGTCAGCCAGAGCATCGCCTCGGCGCGCGGTCCGAAGATGCCATCCGATCCGACGACCGGGTTCAGGATCAGGCAGTTGATCTCCCGGCCATCCGGCAGCTTCATCTTCTCGCGCTTGACCACCTTGATCAGGACCGGGTTCAACTCCTGCTTGAAGTACCGGGTGTACTGGTACTTCTTGCCGACTTCGAGCGGGATGGTCCGGAGGAAATAGAAGAACGCCGCGTCATCGAGCGGCTCATCCACGCTTGGTTTTGTCCCCGGCCGTTCCTCCTGGGTGTAGAACAGCGAGTCGGGGTAGATGTCGAAGTGGCGCTTGGTTGGCCTGCCGTTTTCCACGATGTCCTGCGTGAAGCGGCGGGAGATCAAGTCCCCGGTGCCGGTCCACGACTGCATCACGCTGGTGCTCTTGTAGAACGGCGCGGACGCCTCGAGCCCGAACTCGAAGACGAAGGACTCGTTGCCCCGCAGCGTGTCAATGCGGTTGACGCTCATCCAGGCGGTGCCCAGCCGGAGGAACCCGAGCTTGGCGGCGTACTGGAACCGCTCGCCCACATGGAACGGGCGCGCCACCGCGGCGGAATCCGCGGTGTGCTGGCTGACGGCCGCGCCGGCGAGGAACAGCAAGGCTGCGGGGGTCATCGGGACATTTCCTCCAATTCAACCTCCTGGGATCTCACGCCTGCTTGGTTCGACTTCCTGGCTGACCGCGGCGGTCGAACTTTCGGTCCGTCGCGCCAGAGCTGCCGGGCCAGCCGCCAGGGGTCCGACCGGCTGGCGCGCTGGCGCCGGTCGAGCCGCTCCACCACGGCCACCGTCTCGACTCGGCGCGCCTGGCCCGCGGCCCGCGCGAGCAGTTCGGCGCTGGCCGAGCGCCCATCCGTGCGCAGGAATGGAACCGCGCCGTTTCGCATGGCGTCGCGCAGGGAAGCGAGTCGGATGGCCAGGAATCCGGACAGGACGTCCTTCACTCCGGACACTCCGGGGCCCCGCAAGAGGAACCGGGCATACCTGCGCACAAGCCGTGCCGCGCGCCGTGGCTCGCCCTCCAGGGTGGCCTCCGCCACGACCAGGTCGGCGCCGCCCTCCAGCCGCCGCACCAGTTCGGGAAGGGCCGAAGGGTCGTGGCCGAAATCGGCGTGCATGACGATCGCGGCATCGCGCTTGGGCCGATCGGACTTGTCGAGCGCGAGCCGGAGGAGTTCTTCCACCGAGCGGGCGTATCCCTGCGGGGCGGCGTGACGGATCACCGTCAGGGGCAGCGCCTTGGTGTAGGGTTCGAGCAGTTCCGCCGTGCCGTCCGAGGAGCCATCGTCGACCAGGAGGATTTCATACTCCCGGGGGAAGGCCTCGAAGGTCTTGCGGATCTTCCAGAGGAGGAGCCCGATCGTGGCGGCTTCGTCGTGGCTTGGAATGCAGAGATACAGCATCAGCGTCCGGGTCGGTTCAGGGCGGAACGATACACCTCCGTGCAACGCTCTGCCATCCCGCTCACGTCATACTGGCGGACTCGTTGGGCGGCGCTCTGGCACAGCATGTCGCGCCGCGCCGGATTCTCGCACAGGGCCGTGATCGCTTCGGACAGGCTGGCGGGGTCGCCGGGCGGGACCAGGACACCCGCGCCGCCGGCAAGCAGTTCGTTCAGCCCACCGACCGCGGACGCGATGACGGCAGTCCCCACCGCCATCGCCTCGAGCACCGTGGTCCCCAGTGCTTCACGCCATGACGGCTGGACCAGGAGCGTGGCTCGCGCCAGCCGGCCCGCCGGAT
Source organism: Gemmatimonadota bacterium (assembly GCA_029884275.1). GTDB lineage: Bacteria > Gemmatimonadota > Gemmatimonadetes > Gemmatimonadales > GWC2-71-9 > JADJOM01. Next base: position 2,742 of record JAOUIC010000012.1, read on the forward strand.
CGGGCACGTCGCCGGGGAGCGCGACGCGGCTGCTCAGGCCATGGCGCCTGACAAGCGCCTCGATCGGGCCTCGCTCGGGGCCCTCTCCCAGGATCGTCAGCGTGGCGCGGGGCAGGTGCGTCGCCACACGGGCAAACGCCTCGACCAGCACCCGGTGGCCTTTTTCCCGGGTGAGGGCGCCGATGGCGATGAGGTCGGGGGGGCCGTTGTCGCGAGACCCCACTCGTTGGGCCGCGAGGGCGGCGACGTCGATGGCGGACGGGATCAACGCGATGGCGGACGGCGGGACGCCGCCTGCTCTGAGCGCCACCTCCACCGCGCCGGAGATCGCGATCACCCGGTCCGGCACCCGCCAGAGCCTTCCCGGCACGGTCACGCTGCGGCGGGTGGCAATGAGCGGACAGTGGAGGATGCGGGAGGCCAGCACACCGAGGACGAGGGAGTGACTGTCGTGCGCGTGGACCAGCGTGAGGTCGCTCTCCGCGCGAGCCTGGCCCAGCACCGTTCCCACCACCCGGGGATCGAGTGCTGCCCGCCAGGGCGACTCGACCAGAGTGAGCGCGGCGTCGCGCGCCGCGCTGGCCAGCAGGGACCCCGCTCTGGTCACCAGCAGCTGGCGCCAGTGTCCCGCGCGATTCAGCGCCCGGGCCAGCTGGATCACCTGTCGTTCCCCGCCGCGCCACTCCCGGCCACGGGCCAGGTGGATGATCAGGTTCCCATGATGTTCCGCGGCGACGGGCGGCGCCGTGTCCGCCATCACGCCCGGCACTCGCCTGACTGGACTGCCAACTCCGCGGCGTGTCGCTCTTGACGGAGTGAGCCGTCATACCCGAGAGTAGAGTAGGGCACGCCCGTGACATCGAGAGGAGAGCGACCGTCGTGATTCTGGCCAACACCCGCGGCCGGCTGCGTGCCGGCGACCTGGACCTGGTGCTCCTGCTGCTGAGCCGGGGATCCGGCAGACGGCGGAAGGAACTCGAACGGCAGCTCGAGACGGAGGGGCCCGACCCCCTGCTCGACGCGGCGGAGCTCCCCGAGCGACTGCTGGCGGTCCGCACGATGCTGGTGCCCGGCGAGGTGCTGTTCTTCTATGTCCTGGTCCGTCACGCGCTGCTCGAGGCGGAAGTGTCGCAGGCCGAAGTCGCCGACTACCTGGCGGCGCTGCTGCTCGAGTTCGGTCGCCGGGACCGCGCCAACCGGGTGGCCTGGCACGACGACCATTCGCACCGCTACCTGGTGGACATCCTGGCCGACCTCGATGAATCGGCCGGTGAGCGCCGTTTCCGGGTCATGGCCCACCTGGGGAATTACGCGCTCTGGCTCAGCGGGCTGTTCCCCGATTACATCGAGGCGCGGCGGCTCCGGCGCGGCGGGCCGACGGTGGGATATTACGACGCCCTGGGACGGCGGGGCTTTGCGATGGCATCGGAGCATGTGCTCGCCGACCACTATCATCTCGATGACGTCTTCCAGACCACCGCGGACCGGTATCCGGTCATTCGGGAAGCCTTGAACGGTCTGTCGCACCGCGTCTGGTTCCCCGGCGGACCCCAGCAACTCTGCTGAGCGCCGGGACTCCCGGGGGGAGCGCGCTCACCCGGTCCGCGCCGTTTCCCGTTCCTTCCGGGCCCCGGCAACGCGGATCAACTCGTGGAACAGTCCCTGGTCGGGGGCCCTGGCGTCACGATGAAATTCTTCCGGATGCCACTGAACTGCGAGGAGCCAGGGGTCGCCGGGGGGCGATTCGGCGCCCTCGATCTCTCCGTCCGGCGCGGAACCGGACACGACCAGGCCGGGGGCCAGCTCGCGGATTGACTGATGGTGGAAGCTGTTGACCTCGAGGCGCGTGGTTCCCAGCGCGCGGGCCAGAGAGCTGCCGGGCTCGATCTGCACCGCATGGGTCCGATCCTCCCGGCCGCCGCGATGGGTGTGCTGGAGCGCACCCGGTCGCTCGCTCGGGATGTCCTGCCAGAGCGAGCCGCCGAGGGCCACGTTCACCAGTTGAATCCCGCGGCAGATGGCGAGCACCGGCAACCCCCGGGCGCGGGCGTCGCGGAACAGCTCCAGTTCGAACGCATCCCGAACCGGATCGACATCGCCTAAGGCGGGGTGGGCAGCGGCGCCGTAGTGCTCAGGGGCGACGTCCTCACCGCCGCTCAGCACGAGGCCGTCGAGCGATTCGACCAGCTCGGCGTTGTGCCCGGCGCCGATCAGGGGTGAGAGGACGAGCGGAACCCCGCCGGCATTCAGCACCGACAGAACGTACGCGGCGTTGACCCCGGTGCGCTCGACGCCGGAGACCATGCGCGTGATGCCGGTGATGCCGATGCGGGGGGCAGCAATCAGGGGATGATGCTGTCGGGAAACAGCGGACAGCGGGGGTCCTCGTAGCCCGCGGGGTCGAGCTGGATCCCGAGGAGCGGCAGCATCAGGGAATCCACGTTGAGCTGTCCGATGGTGGGGGCGCCGCGAATCGGCTCGGACTCGTACAGCATGACGCCGCGGGCGGTCCCCGCGAGGTCGAGGATCAGCACTCCGAACTGCGGTCGAATGGTCGGGGGGAGGTTGCCCTCGACCCCGACCACCCAGCGGCTGTCCTCCATGCGGCCGACCACCCCTTCGTAGGCCGGGCCGGCCGCGATCCGTGCGACCAGCCGGGGGGGGAGCTGGTCGGGTGGCACCCCGAGCGTCTGGTGCGGCACGCCGAACTGCTGCAGCAGCATCGTGGCGCCGGCGATAGCGGTGAAACCGCAGGCGCCGCCCCCGCTTCGCTGGCAGGCGGCGGTGAGACCGAGCAGACAGACCAGTGCGGGGGCGAGTCGCATGGCCCCAAGATAAGCGCGCACCTTCCTTGACGCTCCCCGGCAGGAGCGCGTACCATTGGGCATTCCTTCGATCGGATCATCCCCGCGTGTTTGAAGCGCTCCGGGCACGGCTCGAGCAGCTCCTGGCCGATCACACTCCACCCCAGGACCCCCGCGCCAGGACGGTGGCGCTGCACGCCGCGCTGCTGGACACGAAGGTCGCGCTCGGCAGCATGCGTGACGCCCTCGCCACGGCGGAGCGAAAGCTGGCGGCGGAGCGCAGCCAGCTGGACGACGCCGAGCGGCGGGGCCGGCTGGCGACCGAGATCGCCGATCCGGAGACGGTGCGGGTCGCGGAGCAGTTCAGCGCCCGGCACCGCGAGCGGATCGGCGTGCTGGAGGCCAAGATCGCCGCCCAGCGGGCCGAGCTGGCGCTGGCCGAGCGCGACTTCGAGCAGCTGAACGCGGAATGGCGGGCGGCGAAGCTGGGAACCGGGGGCGGTCGCACAGCAGCGCAGGAGGCCGCCTGGCAGGATCTGGAGTCGGCCGGAGGCGTCCGGCCCGAGACCGACACCGACGGCGAGTTCCTCAAGCAGGAGATCACCCGGGCACAGATGGACGCGGCGGTGGCGGCCCAACTGGAACACATCAAGCGCAAGATGGGGAAGACGGGGGAGACCAGCTGACCACGATGCCATTCCATTCCAAGCTTGCCGCCGCATCCCGACTCGCCGGGATGCTGGCCTTTCTGCCGTCTTCCCTCCTGGCACAGTCGCCACAGGCTCCGCCCACTCACTTTCAGAAACTCGCCCACACGTACAGCATCGTCGCCTGGGACTCCGCCACGGGCGACCTCGGCGTGGTGGTTCAATCCAAGTTCCCCAACGTCGGCGGCATCGTCCCCTGGGCCATCGCCGGGGTCGGCGCGGTCGCCACCCAGAGCCTCGCGAACACCGCCTACGGCGAGCGTGGCCTCGAGCTGATGGCGCAGGGCGCGAGTGCCGAGGAAGCGCTCCGTATCGTCATGCGGAGTGACACCATGCTGCAGGACCGGCAAGTTGGCCTGGTGGATGCCGGGGGAGGGTCCGCGAGCTTCACCGGCCGCTCGACCTTCGACTGGGCCGGCGGCCGGGTCGGGGGCGCGCCTGGCGGGCGGCTCGGGGGCAAGGGTGAGGTCATCGCGGGCCACGGGTATGCGGCCCAGGCCAACATCATGGTGTCGGACCAGACCGTCCGGAACATGGCGGAGAGCTTCGAGCGGAGCCGGGGTCCGCTTGCCGACCGCCTGATGGCCGCCCTCAAGGCGGGGCAGGCGGGCGGCGGCGACAAGCGGGGGATGCAGTCGGCCGCCCTGCTCGTGGTTCGCGCCGGCGCCGGCTACCTCGGCGCCAACGACCGCTTCATCGATCTCCGGGTGTATGACGCGGCGGATCCGATCGCCGAGCTCGAGCGTCAGCTGGTCCTGCACAAGATCCACTTCTTCCCGAGCGAGCCCCAGGATGTGGTCCCGATCACCCCTGAGATCGTGCGGCAGCTCGAACCGATTCTCCTGCGGGAGCCGGCGGGCGCGGGGGAGAAGTGGCTGCGCCGGCCGGAAGGCAGGGCGAGCGAGACCTTCCTGACCGCCCTCAGGGATTTCATGTACTGGGAGAACTACGACGTTCGCGTCCGGATGGACGGCCGGATCGACCGGGTGGTTCTGGCTGACATCCTGGCCAAGAGGCGCTGAGCCGCCTCGCCCTGACGCGCTGGTTTCCTTTCCACCTCCGACACCCTCACGAGGAGCTCACGCTCGGTGACGACCTATAACCCCGACACGGCCTTCTTCGGCCATCCACGCGGTCTGGCGACGCTGTTCTTCACCGAGATGTGGGAGCGCTTCGCCTATTACGGGATGCGGGCCATCCTGATCCTGTTCATGACCGCCTCGGTGGCGAACGGAGGCCTGGGCTTCGATGTGGGCAAGGCCGGCGCGGTCTACGGCACCTACGTCGCCCTGGTGTACATGCTGGGCCTTCCCGGCGGCTGGGTGGCCGACAAGCTGCTCGGGCTTCGGCGATCGGTGCTATACGGCGGGGTGCTGATCATGTTCGGCCAGATGTGCCTGGCCGTCCCGGGCGCCGGGCTGTTCTACCCCGGGCTCGCGCTGATCATCCTCGGCGTGGGCCTGCTCAAGCCCAACGTCAGCGCGATCGTCGGTGACCTCTACGGCCGGGACGATGTCCGCCGCGACGCCGGCTTCTCGATCTTCTACATGGGCATCAACCTCGGTGCCTTCATTGCGCCGCTCATCGTCGGCTGGCTGGCGCAGAGCGCCGAGTTCAAGGACGTTCTGGCCAACATGGGCTTCTCTCCCGAGACGTCCTGGAACTGGGGCTTCGGGGTCGGCGCGATCGGCATGTTCTTCGGGCTGGTGCAGTACGTGCTCGGCTGGAAGTATCTCGGCGACGCCGGGGTCCATCCGAGCCTTCAGCCCGGATCGGCCGAGTCGGTGTCGGCCTGGCGGCGGTTCGGCGTGGGGCTCGCCCTGCTGGCGATCCTGATCGTGACCGTCGCGATGCTGGTGCGGAACGGCACCCTGGACGTCGAGCAGGTGACGTCCGCCTTCAGCTGGATCTACCTCGTGGTGGTGGTGGCGTTCTTCGTCTGGCTGTTCGGCTTCGGCGACTGGAGCCGGGAAGAACGGAAGCGGCTGGTCGTGATCCTGGTGCTGTTCGTGGGCGCGGCGATCTTCTGGTCGGCGTTCGAGCAGGCGGCGTCGACGCTCAACCTGTTCGCCCAGGAGAAGACTCGCACCTCGATCGTGGGCTGGTCGTTCCCCTCCAGCTGGTTCCAGTCGGTGAACGCGCTGATGATCATCGCGCTCGCCCCGGTGTTCGCCTGGCTCTGGGTGAAGCTCGGCAAGCGGGATCCGTCGAGCCCGACCAAGTTCGGCTTCGGCCTGCTGTTCGTCGGCCTCGGATTTCTGGTGATGGTCGGTGCGGCTCAGGCCTCGGCGGATGGCGCGCTCGTCAGCCCCAACTGGCTGATGGTGACCTACCTGCTGCACACCGTCGGGGAACTCTGCCTGAGCCCGGTGGGCTTGAGCTCGATGACCAAGCTGGCTCCCGAACGGGTGAAGGGCATGATGATGGGCGTCTGGTTCCTGGCGGCGTCGATGGGCAACCTGATCGCCGGGCTGGTGGTGGGCTTCCTGGAGTCGTTCACTCACGCCCAGATCTTCGGTGCGGTCACCCTCTTCGCGGTCGTCGCGAGCCTGGTGATGTTCGCGCTGGTGGGGCCGATCCGCCGGATGCTCGAGCGGGACTGATCCCACCTGGCTGATGATGCGGGGCGGGGGTCCATGGCGGATTCCCGCCCCGCGTCGTGTCCGGACCCGCTTTTCAGGGGGGAGGCTCAGCCTACCGAGTCGGGCTTCCGGCCGACCCGCAACGCGATCTCCCAGGTGATGCGCCTGAAGACTGAGGGCTCGCCCCAATCCGGCGCGATGGCGGCCGCCAGTTCGTCAACCGGATCGCGCCCCTCCCGTTGCCGGCAGCGCGCCACCGCCGACCAGCTGCGCACGTACCCCAGCAGCTGCGCCAGGCTCCAGCGCATCTCGATCGAGAATGCCGGGGCCGGAATCTCGGGGAAGGGAAACGGCAGATGGCGGTAGCCGTCATCCACGTGCTCCCGCCCGGGGGGCCAGTACGAGCCCACCCGTTCGCCGCGGAACCAGTCGAGCCGCCGATCGATGGCGGGTTCGGTCCGCGGCGCCCCGTAACTCCAGATCGCCAGGATGCCATCCGGCGTGAGGACCCGATCTGCTTCGCGGTAGAAGGCGGGAAGGTCGAACCAGTGCGCCGCCTGTGCCGCGGTGACCAGCGCGGCGGACTGGTCGGGGAGGCCGGAATCGGCCTCGCCGCCCCCGCGATAGGTGATGCGCGGGTGAATGGGCGCGCGCTCGAGCTGGGCCGTGCTCGGGTCGGTCGCGTGGACGCGGTGGAATCGCTCGGCCAGCCCGATGGCCGCCTGGCCGGACCCGGTGCCACAGTCCCAGGCGAGGTGACACGAGGGGGAGAGTGTGGTGAGCCACTCGAAGAGGACGGCCGGATAGGCGGGCCGGAATGCGGCGTACTGCCGGGCGACGGCTGAATAATGATCCGGCGCGGCGTCACTCTCCGGCTTGTGCCGCATGCCCGTCGGATTCGGGGGCTGCTCTCCAGTGTGCGCCATCGACGCTCAGCCCCAGACGGGGCCCAGTTCCTGCCAGATCTGCGGCAGCGGCTTGCGGGGCAGTCGGCAAAGATGGACGCGGACCTCCTGCTCCTCGGGCACGCTTTGTGGGTTCCTGACCACGGCTGCGAGCGTGACCTCGCCGAATAGGTCCGACAGCTCCTCCACGGTGCCGCCGACGATGATGACAGTCGTCGCATCCGGGTTGCCGAAGCCCCAGTGGTAGAAATCGCCGTGCCGGCTCACCGGATAGGGCAGGCCGAACGCCGCATGGTATACAGCGAGCGCCCCTGCCCGGCCGTAGTTCCCTCCCACGATGCTGGTGCGGGCGCGTTCCGCCGGATCGAGCCGGTGATAGACCTCCGCGACGGCCGCCACCTGTTCGCGCCAGCCGAGCATGTCGGCGTAGTCCTGTGGCAGCGGCAGGACCTCACCGTAGTTAGTGGTCACCGCACGGGTGATGCCGATTCGCGCCAGATAGGCGGCCATCGGCCCGGGCCTGAGGATTGGAATTCCGGCGGGAAGCGCGATGGCTCCCCCGACGACCAGCCATGCGGCGATGCCACCGATCACCACGGGCCGATAGTCGGTCCAGGCGAGCAGGGCCGTGGCCCCTGCGGCGATCAGGAGCGGATGGATCGGGGCGAGGTAGTACTCCTTGCCGCCTGTCAGAAGAAGGATGACGGCGGCCGCGGCGGCGTAGAGTCCCGCCGGCCAGAATCGCATGCGGAGCGGCGCCACCCAGAGCGCGATCGCGCCGAGCACGAGCAGGGGCGCCGCGGCGAATGCAATCAGAAGTTGCCCGGTCAGAAACGCCGCGGGGGTCACCCGTTCCAGTTGTGATTCCCTGAGGACCTGGAGTTGGGTGAGGAATGGCCAGCCCCATGCCGCCTGCCCGGCCAGCGCGGGCGATGCCAGGAGTGTCGCCAGCCCCAGTCCCAGCCAGGGCCAGCGGCCGGCCAAGTCGCGACGGAGCGGCGACGCGAGGAGGGCGAGCGCCGCGGCGAGGGCGAAGACCGCGGTGGTGAACTTGGTGCTCGCGCCCAGGCCGGCGACGGCTCCGAGCGCCAGCCACCAGCGGCGGTCGGCCCCGGCCAGGAGCGAGACCAGCGCGAGGGCGCCTGCGGTCCACCAGAGGAATTCGAATATCACCGGCTGAAGCATGGAGCCGGCCCGCAGCAGGAAGGGGGTGGAGAGCACCGCCAGCGCGGCGAGCGCCTGCGCGGGGGCGGCCCCCCCGAGCCGCCCGGCGATCCTGGCGGTGAGGACGACGACGGCTGCCGCCGCGAGCCCCGACAGCAGGTGGATCGCGACCAGCAGGTTCAGTGGCAGCAGGCGGGCGAGTTCCGCCAGCACCGCGATGACCGGTGGGAACTGCATCCGGAAGAGGTCGAGGTGGTCGCCCATCGCGAGATACAGCAGCTCATCACGGTGGAAGCCGTAACCCGGACGGGGGAGGAGGTGCAGCGCGAGCGAGAGGGTCGCAAGCGCCCACACGAGTGCCGGCAGGGAGGCCCCGGCGGGGGAGAAAGGTGCGCGGGATGTCCCGCTCATGACCCCGGGATGGTCACCACGGCGCATGCGATCCGGGCGCCGGAATTGCCGGTGGGGTCGGTGATCTCGTCGTCCGCCGCGGCGTGGATCACGAGGGCCGTTCCCGGCACGCCGATGGAACGCGGCCCGGCTGTCAGGGTGAGGGAATCCAGCCGCAGCTCGAGGCGAGCCTCACCCCGGTCGTCCACCTGCAGGTTCGGGAGATCGCCGAGGTGCGGTCCCTCCGGGTTCCTCCGTCCGTGCCGTCGACCGGCGGGATTGAGATGGCCGGTGGCCGTCTGGAAGCCGGGCGGGTCGCAGGCGGCCACCGCATGCAGGTGGAAGCCATGCGGGCCCGGCGGCAGGTGGTAGACATAGACCTGCAGCTGGAGGCTGCCGGGCTCCTGCACCGCAGTCACCTGACCCACGCGCTCTCCGGCCGTGTCGATCACGGCGAAGGTGGCGCGGACCGGGGGAGGCCCCGACGGAGGTTCCTGTGCCACCGGGATCGAGGGGGAGCCGAGCACGGTGCAAAGCAAGCCAATGGTGATCCGCATCATCTCTTCCCCAGGCAGAATGTGCGATATTGACATGCTCGAAGGTAACCCGGGGGGACGTCTCGGTGGAGGCGGCCATCGGGTTCCATCAGCGCTGGAGGATGCGATGAAGTTTCTGTTCGTGCTGGCGATTCTCGCGGGGGCGGGATGGTACTTCTACCGTCCCCTGCCGCCCGGCGAGGGTCCCGAGGCTGCGGAAGGGAAGCGCGCCGCGGGGAGGGTGGTGGCCATGCTGGAGGCCTACCGCGAGGCGAAGGGTGTCTACCCGGTCGATCTCGACGACCTGATTCCCGACTACTCCGCCGGCGTGCCGACCATGACCAACGGGCGCCCCTACGATTACGAGCGCCTCGGCGCCCGATACCAGCTCACCTTCAACTACACCAATCCGGCGCCGGTGCACTGCACGATCGAGCCGGAGCGCAAGTGGAAGTGCGAGTGGTTCTAGGTCAGAATCTGACCTCCATGCCCAGCCTCACCAGGCGCGGCGGGCCGTAGGCGAAGAGCGGCTGAGCGTAGTCCTCCGCCGCCGAGACGTACAACGGCATCAGTTCGGCCGAACCATCCACCATTCCGTCGTTGTCGGTGTCGGCCCACCGCCGGTAGCGCG
>JAOUIC010000367.1 GCA_029884275.1 Gemmatimonadota bacterium
CGGTGTCCGCGACGCGTTCCACGATGGTCTGGGCCCCTTCCTCCAGCCGCACGGTCCGGCCCAGGATCTCGCTGATGGCGTAGAGCAGGTCGATCTCTTCGTAGCGCGCGGCCAGCTCGTCGGTCAACTCGGCCAGCTCCCGCGCGCCAGAGAGGAAGGCGCCCAGCACGCTGCCGAGATGGGGAGCGAGTTCGGCCGCGGTCTGCTCCGGCACGCCACCGACCTCGACCCAGAACCCCTCCACCCCGGCCACGGGCATGAGCCAGACGCCGCCCGTGGGAGTCGGCACGAGTCCGGGCTGCAGCGGTATCGGCGGGGTGAATCCGGGATCCGGCCCATGGCCGACCCTGCGGAGCCCCCGCCCGTCGAACCGCCACAGCCTGACACGTGCTCCCGCGAGCGTGGCCAGCTGGTCGGCCACGAATTCCAGCCCGGTCAGGGCCGTCGCAGCGTCAGGCAGATCGAGTTTCCCCTGTCGTTGAAGGTGACGTCGTCGACGAGCTGCTGGATGAGGTAGAGGCCCCGGCCATTGGGACGGTCGAGCTCGTCGGGAAGGAGCGGCGCGGTGATCCCGGCGGGGTCGAAGCCGATCCCCTCATCGGTGATCTCGACCCGCACCTGGTCGCCGCTCAGGTCGGCCTCGACCAGCACCGACTTGCTGCGGTCCTCCCGGTTGCCGGCGACGATCGCGTTGGCCAGCGCTTCGGCGAGCGCCACCCGGAGGTTGAACCGCATCCGGCGGCAGAGCCAGGCACGGTGGGTGCAATGCCGGAGCAGGAGATCCACCACCTCCTCGATGCATCCGACGTCGCTCGGCACCCGGAGCGACACCTGCACGCTGGCCCCGAGGGGACCGGGGCGGCGGCGCACGCAGAGCTGCAGCGCGGCGGGCAGCGGAGCGGTCACTCGCTCAGACCTTCGATGGCGTGCTCGGCGGTGTCGCTCAGCGCGAAGAGGGTGTCGAGCTTGGTCAGCTCGAAGAGCGACCGCAGATCCTCGTTGAGCCCCGAGAGGCGGAGCTCGGCCCCCTGCTCACGGACCTTCTTGGAGATCGACACCAGCGCGCCGAGCCCGGAGGAATCGATGTAGCCGGTGCGCGAGAAATCAATGCAGAACTTGCGCTCTCCCTGCTCCAGCGCCGTCGCAACCGCCGCCTTCAGCTCCTGCCGGTTGCCCACGATCAGCTGGCCCTCGATGCGGATCAGGTAGACGCCGCTGTCATCCTTCGTCGCCGTGAACGCCATCGCAATCCTCGTGGGAGTTCGCTTACCGGGCCTGCAGGACGGCCATCGCGGCCACCTCCACAATATCCTCCGGAGTCGCCCCGCGCGAGAGGTCGCTCATGGGGCGGGCCAGCCCCTGCAGCAGCGGGCCGAGCGCCGCCGCTCCGCCCAGCCGCTGCACCAGCTTGTACGCGATGTTGCCGGCGTCCAGGCCGGGGAACACCAGCACGTTGGCCCTCCCGGCCAGGGGGGAGTCGGGAGCCTTCCTCGCCGCCACGTCGGCCGCGAGCGCGGCGTCGCCCTGGAGTTCGCCGTCGGCGCGGATGTCGGGGGCCAGCTCTCGGAACAGGGCCACGGCTTCGCGGACCCGCCGGACGCTCGCCCCGTCCGCGCTTCCCCGGGTGCTGTAAGAGAGAAAGGCGACGCGCGGCGGGTCCCCGACCAGACGCGACCGGTCCCTGGCGGCGGCCAGGGCGATCTCGGCGAGTTGCCGGGCGTCGGGTTCGGGCACCACGGCACAGTCGGTGAACGTGAACACCCGGTCGTCAGGCAGGACCATGTAGAAGGCGGAGCTGACCGTCTCGGTCCCCGGCGCGGTGCCGATGGCCCACAGCGCGGCGCGGACCACATCCGCGGTGGTGCTGGCCGCTCCCGCCACGCAGGCGTCGGCCTCACCCAGCGCCACCATGGCGGCGGCGAACCGCAGCGGATCGGCGGCGAGGTCCAGCGCATGAACCGCGTCGTGCACCCGGTCGGGACGCCGGTCACGCAGCAGCTGGGCTACCGCGCCGCGGCGCCGATCGGTGGCCGGATCGATCCCGTCGCCGCCGACCAGGACCGGTTCGGCGATCCCCTCCCGGCGGAGCCGCTCGATCGCCGCAACGACCCGCGGGTCGTCCGCCTCACAGAAGGCGATGCGGGCCCGCCTCGCCGCGGCGCGCTGGAGCAGGGCCTCGCGGAAGCTCATCGGCCAAACTTGCGCCGCAGCGCCTCCGCGACCGCCGGGTGGACCAGCCCGGTCACGTCACCGCCGTGGCGGGCCACCTCCCGCACCAGGCTGGAGCTGAGCCAGGTGGCATCTTCGGGGGGCACCAGGAAGACGGTCTCGAGGTCGGCCATCAGGTGCCGGTTCATCATCGCCATCTGGAATTCGTACTCGAAGTCGCTCACCGCGCGCAGCCCCCGCACGATCAGCGTCGCCCCTTCCCGGCGCGCGAAATCCACCAGCAGCCCGTCGAACGATTCGTACCGGACCCGCGGATCATCGCCGCAGACGGCGCGCAGCATCTCCATCCGCTCTTCCAGGGTGAAGAGCGGCTGCTTGGCGGAGTTCCTCGCCACCGCGACGATGACCTGGTCGGCCAGCGCGAGGCTCCGCGTGACGAGATCGCTGTGCCCCCGCGTGGGGGGATCGAATGAGCCGGGATAGAGGGCGATCCGTGTCATGGGGCGTAGCAGAGGGTGATGGCCGTGTCGCCATAGCGACGGGTGTCGTCGCCCGGGACCTCGGTTCGGGCGGGATGCTCCACCGCCAGAATGCGCGCAAAAGGCGATTGGCGGAAGAGGGCCACGAGCTGGCCGGCGTCGTCCCGGTTGTAGGGCGGGTCCGCGAGCGCAATATCGTAGCCCGCCGGGGGCAGCCGGGAAGCGAACCGCAGCGCGTCCCCGCGGTGCACCACGGCGCGGGACTCCACCCCCAAGGCGGCGATGTTCTCGCGCAGGGCGGCGAGCGAGGCGGGGCTCAGCTCGACGAATTCGGCGGTCGCCGCGCCGCGCGACAGCGCCTCGAGACCGAGCGCCCCGCTGCCGGCGTACAGGTCGAGTACCCGGGCGCCGGAGAGCGCATCCTGCAGGATGTTCATCCAGGCCTCCCGCACCCGGTCCGCGG
>JAOUIC010000368.1 GCA_029884275.1 Gemmatimonadota bacterium
CCCAGTCAAACCGGCCCAGCTTCGCCGCGACCGACGCCGACAGTTCCGCCACCCGGAGCGAGTGCCCCGGCAGGTGCGGATCCTTCGCCTCCATCGCATGGACCAGGGCATCGAGCGCCGCCTCCGAAAGGTGCTGGTGCTGAACCGTCTCCTCTCTCGGCACCGCTCCCAGTGCGACCGGTGAACCGTCGCGGAGGGCACGCTCGACCTGATCGACCAGCAGCCTGGCATCGAACGGCGCCCGCAGATAGCCCCGGAACCCCCCGACCGGAGCCGGCGCCCACCCGCCGGCCTCGGCACCGCTCTGCACCAGCAGCACCGGCATCCCCCGCTGCCGCGATGTCGCCTCGGCCAGCAGCGCGGCGACCCTCGGCGATCCGAGATCCGCCTCCAGCACCAGGCAGGCGGCCCGCTCCGTACCCCACTGGTCGGGCTGATCGGCGGGCGCACCCAGGAACCGGACCTCGTGGCTCCGCACGATGAGCGCCCGCGCGATCGCGCGGCGCAAGGTGTCGTTCTCGGTGGCGACGAGGATGACGCTGGAATTCGGGATCATGGCCCCGCTCGCTCGGCGGGTGAGGATGACCGCCGGCCGGGATCACGAACCCGGTACTGCGAAGCCGATTCGCGACCCGGGTCGTGGGCGACACCAAGGATCCGCCGCAGCTCCCGGAGGGTACGGCTGACCGGCCGATTCGGATGGCTGCTCGTGTCGCCGATTGTCGAGTCGCTGGTACCCACTGGTCCCCGTCATGATGGTGACGACTTGGCACCGGAGCAGAGGCGCGCCGGGCACGGCCGACCCGCGACATCGTCGTCGCGGGCCCGCAACCCGAATATGCGACTCGCCTATAAGGGGAACAACTACCACAACTGGTAGGGGAGGCCGGAATCGTGAAGGTTACGTCTCGGCCTCGCTCCCGACCTGCACCAGCAGGGCGTAGCGCACCAGGCCGAGTTCGGTGTCGATGCCCAACGCCTTGCGGATCCGCTTGCGGTGGAACGAGACGGTGTTGATGCTGACGTGCAGCCGATCGGCAATCTCGGCGGTACTGTGGCCGTCGCCGATCAGGCGGACGATCTCCTGCTGCCGGGGGGTGAGCCGGCCGAGCCCCAGCTGGACGGCATCGAGGCCGCTGCGGGGCCCGCGGCGGGGCAGCAGCTCGGAGACGAAGCGCCGCCCCGCCAGCACCTCGAGGAGGGCGGTCTCCAGCTCGGGGATCCCGGCATCCTTCGGGACATATCCCATCGCGCCGGCATGAAGCGCCGCATCGGCCAGCGCCCGGTCGGTGTGCATGCTGACGATGAGAATCCGCGCCTCCGGCGCCGCCGCCCGGAGGTCGGCGATCGCCTCCAGCCCACCGCGGTCGGGGAGGCCGAGGTCGAGCGCGATCGCGTCGGGGCGATGCTCGGTGGCCAAGGCCACCGCCTCCGCGGCGGTATGGGCGACGCCGACGATGTCGAATCGCGGCTGCAGCGACAGCCGGAGCCCCTCAGCCACCAGGTAGTGGTCGTCCACCAGCAGGACCCTGGGACGGGAGGTCATCGGTCAGGCCGGCTCGGTGACGAAGCGGGCCCTCACCACCGTCCCGGCCCCGCGCCGGGAGGCGACCGAGAGCTTGCCGCCGGCGAGCCGGGCCCGCTCGCGCATCGCGACCAGGCCGAGGCCCGGGCCTGGGAGCGGCCCCGCGGCGTCGAAGCCACGGCCCGCGTCGCTCACCTCGAGTTCGCACCCCCCGTCTCTGGCGCTGAGCACCAGGTGCGCCTCGCTGGCCCCGGCATGCTGGGCCACGTTGCGGAGCGCCTCCTGCGCGATGCGGTAGATCGCGAGCGCCGCGGCGGCATCGACCCTTGGCGCCTGCTGTGGCAGCAGCAGCCGCACCTCCGGTCCGCCGGAGCGTTCCACCTCGCTCACCAGTCCGGTCAGCGCGGCGCACAACCCGCCCTGGTCGAGCAGCGCCGGGTGCAGCCGGTGTGCCAGCCCCCGGAGCAGAACGCCGAGGTCGTCGAGCTCCTGCCGGATCGCGAGCAGTGCCTCGCGCTGCGCCTCCGGCAGCGGCGGCTCAAACTCGGCCACCCGGTCGCACTCGTGCCGGAGCAGCGCCAGCCGCTGCAGGGCGTCGTCGTGCACCTCGCGCGCCACCCAGGCCCGCTCCTCGTCCTGGGTCGCCAGCAGCTGGCTGGCATAGAGCCGGTGGAGCCCCAGGAACCGCCGCTGGTAGATCACGAGGGCGATCCCGAACGCGATGAGGACGACGACGAGGGCGAGAATCCCGGCGACGACAACCCACCAGAGTTGAGCGGGGGACTGGGGCACAGTATGCCTCGGACGAGGGCGAGACTGACGACGATGTTGATCAGCGACTTCATTTCGTACGCTGACAGGATAAGGCCCGGCTCGCTGCCCAGCAGGAGCCGCGCGAGGGGCTCGAACGCCGCGTCGCTCCCGTAGGATAGCGCCAGCCCCCCGGAGATCCAGAACCAGTCGGCGCCGAGCAACGAGCCCTCAGCGCCGAGGGTCCGCACGATGACGGTATAGAGGCTGGCCCCGAGGAGCAACAGGGCGGTGAAGGGGCCGGTGATGTTGCTGAATCTGCTCAGGTCCTCGACCGTGAGGGTCAGGATCAGGATGGCCAGGAGGTAGAGGGGAATCAGCAGCCTGAGCGCGATACGCGGCAGCGAATGGGTCTGCCAGAGCGAGAAGGTCCACAGCCCGACAGAGGCCAGCAGCGGGTCGATGAGGTACCCCAGCCAGTGGTTGTTGTACCCGAGGCGAGCGAGGATCAGGGAGCCCAGGTTGGACGTCAGCAGCAGCGCCGACCAGGCGACCGCGCCCCTGCGGGCGGGCCCCAGCCGCTCGCGCGCCCTGATGGCGGCGAGCGGCGGAAGCAGCTGCGAGAGCACCCCCCCGTGAAGGATCCAGGTCGGCGCCACGCGGTCAGCTGTTGAGCGGGCTGGCGGTGCCGCAGAATGGCGGGCAGGGGTAGGCCTTCTCCAGGATGGTGCCGTCGGTCATGTCGGTGTCGGCGCTGTTGACCCCGACCAGCACCAGCGCCGGATCTCCCCCCTCATCTCGGCCGTAGTAGATTCGCACCCCCT
>JAOUIC010000369.1 GCA_029884275.1 Gemmatimonadota bacterium
GCGGGGCGGTGGACGGCTTCCTCTTCTATGTGATGCCATTGGTGGTAGGTGAAACGGTCCGCGACCGGATCGACCGCGAGAAGCAGCTCCCCATCACTGACGCGGTCCGGATCGCGAGCGAAGTTGCCGCGGCCCTCGATTATGCCCATCGCCACGGCGTGATCCACCGCGACATCAAGCCCGAGAACATCCTGCTCCACGACGGCTCCGCCCTCGTGGCCGACTTCGGCATCGCGCTCGCGGTGAGTACCGCCGGCACCCGGATGACCGAGACCGGCATGAGTCTCGGCACCCCACACTACATGAGTCCCGAACAGGCGATGGGCGAGCGGGAGATCACCGCCCGCTCCGACGTCTACGCCCTCGGCTGTGTGCTCTACGAGATGCTCCTCGGCGAGCCCCCCTTCACCGGTCCCACCGCCCAGTCCATCGTGGCCAAGGTGATGACCGAAAAGCCGGCTGGGCTGACGGCGCGGCGCGAGCGGATCCCGCTCGAGGTGGAAGGGGCGGTACTCACGGCGCTCGAGAAGCTCCCGGCCGATCGCTTCGCCTCCGCGGCCGAATTCGCGGCGGCGCTGCAGGGCCAGGGCACCGGCACGATGCGCCGAGTTCAGCCTCGCGGCCCCGCTGCCTCCCTGCCCCGCCGCCTGTCACCGGTGCTCCTCGTGGCAGCGATCGGTGTGGCTCTCTGGGGCTGGCTTCGTCCCGCGCCAGTTCCGCCGCCGCCATCGCGTCTCGCGCTCCTGGCCCCGGGCCTCGGTGGCTCCGGCGGCTCCTCCTCGCAGCGCTGGCTGACGCTCTCGCCCGATGGGAGCACGGTCTTCTTCGTCGCCCTCGACGACGAGGGGTTCAATCGCCTGATGCGCCAGCCCCTCTCCGCGCTGGAGGCCACGCCGCTCGACGGGACCTGGAACTATGGGAGCCCGATCATCTCGCCCGACGGCCGATGGCTCTATGCCGCCAAGAACGAGGGCTCGAGCTATCGCCTCCCCGCCGGAGGAGGCGCCCCGTCTCCCCTTCCAACGGCAGTGACCAGCACGGCGGGGGCCTCCTGGGGGCCCGATGGCACCCTCTGGTTCAGTCCCGGCCCGGGGTTGGGGCGCGGGCTGTTCGCGTTGATCAATGGGGACTCGGTCATTCGGCCGATTGCCGACGACGACAATTCGCTGCAGATGCTCCAGGTGCTCCCGGGGGGTCGACGTGCTCTCGTGGCTCGCAAGCTCTCGACGTCCGCCGGTCCGCTCCTGCTCCTCGACCTGCGGGATGGCACCATTACACCGCTGATCGAGCAGCAGATGGTGGAGGCGCGATACACCGCCGGCTACCTCCTCTGGGTCCAGCTCGACGGCACCCTGCTGGCGGCACCGTTCGACCCCGAGCGTCCCGCCCCCGTGGGACCCGGACTCCGCCTCGCTCCCGGCGTGTCGGTCACGGGCACCGGGCTCGTCCAGTTCGCCGTGGCGCCCAACGGCACGGTGGCCTACGTGCCCGAAGAGCCTCGCTCGCTCCAGTTCGTGGACCTCTCGGGCGCCTCGCGTCCCGCGACGGCGGAGCTGCATAACTATCATGCCCCCGAGTTCTCGCCCGATGGGCGGCGCCTATCGGTGGACTTCAACAATGCGGATGGACGGGACGTCTGGATTCTGTCGCTGGACGGCGGCACGCTCACCCGGACCACCTTCGATCGCGACGGTCACGACGCCACCTGGACGCCGGATGGGCGGTTCATCACCTATTCCTCCATCAAGTCGGGGGAACTCGGGCTCTACCGCAAGCGGCCGGGGAGCGCCGAGGCGGCGGAGTCACTGTTCGCCTCCATCCACTTTACCTACACGGGGCACTGGCTCCGGGATGGCAGCGCCCTCATCACCACCGGCAACGACCTGCGCGGCTATTCACGCTCCGATATCGCCATCCTGGACAGCGCCGGCCGTGGGCCGCTCAGGATGGTGGTCGCCAGCCCCTTCCTTGAGCAGTTCCCCACCCTCTCACCCGACGACCGCTGGCTCGCCTTCTCCTCGGATCAGTCGGGCGATCACCAGGTGTACGTGCGTCCCCTCACCGGCGACGGCGACCAGGTCCAGGTGTCCCTGACAGGCGGCACCGAACCGCTCTGGAGCCCGGACGGGAAGACCCTCTACTACCGGGGGCGCGAAAATGGCATTGACGCGATGATGGCCGCCACGGTGCGGACGACGCCTGACTTCGCCGTGACCGCGCGACGTTCGCTCTTCTCGATGGCGGACTACGTGAGTACGACACCTCACACCAACTATGCCATCAGTCCCGACGGCCAGACCTTCGCCCTGGTGCGGCGGAACCCCGGCACCCGGATCGTGATCATCCAGAATTTGCCGGCGCTGATGAACCAGTTGCAGGGGAGCGCGGGCGCCGACCGCTGATTGCTCCCCCGCCTCCCTCGAGCGGGCAGATGTAAGCATTCCGGTCTGGCGCATGTCGCCTGACCGCCCCATCTTCCACTCCGTCATGACCAACCCCCTGCCCCGTCTCTCAGAAGCCCTTGCCGACCGCTACCGCCTGCTCAGCGAGCTCGGCGAGGGTGGCATGGCCACCGTGTACCTGGCCGAAGACCTCAAGCACGACCGCAAGGTCGCGGTCAAGGTGCTGCGCCCGGAGCTGGCCGCCGTCATCGGCGCCGAGCGGTTCCTGAGCGAGATCAAGACCACCGCCAACCTCCAGCATCCCCATATTCTCCCGCTGTTCGACAGCGGGGAGGCCGACGGCTTCCTCTTCTACGTGATGCCGTATGTGGAGGGCGAGACGGTTCGGGACCGAATCAGCCGCGAGAAGCAGCTGCCGGTGGCGGATGCCGTCCGAATCGCGTCCGAGGTGGCGGCGGCGCTCGACTACGCGCATCGCCACGGCGTGATCCACCGGGACATCAAGCCCGAGAACATCCTCCTGCACGACGGTTCGGCGCTGGTGGCCGACTTCGGCATCGCGCTCGCCGCCAGCAAGGCGGGCAGCACCCGGATGACCGAGACCGGCATGTCGCTCGGCACGCCGCACTACATGAGCCCCGAACAGGCCATGGGCGAGCGCGAGATCACCGCGCGGTCCGACGTGTACGCCCTCGG
>JAOUIC010000370.1 GCA_029884275.1 Gemmatimonadota bacterium
AGCAGCCCTGGCCGGCAGCCTCGACCTTGATCCGCTCGGCGGGCGAGAGGACGGCGGCGATGGTCGGCGGACCGTCCGGGATCGAGGCAGGTGAATCAGGCACGGGCGCACTCCGTAGTGGTGTGGTGAGGGGCACGCTAGGCGTCTCCCCTCAACACCAGTCCAACGGGAGCCGGGGCGGGCCCGCCAGCGAGGCAACCATTTGCGCGCGGCAGGCATCCCACCCTTACATCTCCCTGTGCGGAAGGGGGCCGGAGTGTATTTTGAAGAACCGACCGGCGGTGCGGCCCCACCGCCCGTGTCGGAAGACCTTCCTCTCACGTGGAGCCCGCGGGTGACCAAGCCCCCCACAGGCCCCGGACTCGCCGAGCGCCTGCAGGCCGCACTCGGATCCCAGTACGAGCTGGGGCCGGAACTCGGCCGCGGCGGCATGGGCGTTGTCTTCCTGGCCCGTGACGTCACGCTCGCGCGCGACGTGGCGGTCAAGGCGGTCCATCCCGAGCTGGCCATCCACCCCTCGATCGCCCAGCGATTCCTCGCTGAGGCGCGCATGATCGCGCGCCTGCGGCACCCGAACATCGTCACCGTCTATACCGCCGGCGAAGCCGACGACATCCTCTATTTCGTGATGGACCGCGTCCCCGGCGAATCGCTGCGGGAGCGGCTGAACCGCGAAGGGAAGCTTCCGCCGGAAGAGGCGCGGCGCATCACGATGGACATCGCGGCCGCCATCGACGCCGCGGCCGGCGCCGGGCTGGTGCACCGCGACGTGAAGCCGGAGAACATCCTGCTGGAGGCGGGGAGTGGGCGGGCGTTGCTCGCAGACTTCGGTATCGCGCGCGCGCTGGCGGCGGAGACCGCCGGACCCCAGGGACCGGTGACGGGAAGCGGGATGGTGGTCGGCACGCCAAACTACATGAGCCCGGAGCAGGCGGCCGGGGAGGATGTCGACTCCAGGAGCGACCTCTACTCCCTTGGCGTCGTGGCCTACGAGATGGTGGCGGGGCATCCGCCGTTCGTCGGACCGAACCGGGTCGTGGTGTCAAAACACATCTCCGAACAACCGACCACGCTCACCCGCATTCGCCCCGAGTGTCCGGCCGACCTGGGCGCCGCAATCATGCGGTCGCTCGCCAAGGCGCCGAGCGATCGCTTCCAGTCGGGCTCCGAGTTCCGTGCCGCCCTCGGTGGCACGCCGACACCGGTGCCGCTCTTTGCCCGGCGGCGGAGTCGCCGCGTCCTCATGGTGGGGGCGGTGCTCGCCCTGCTCGCCATCGTCATCACGGTCGTGGTGCGCCGTCCAGCGGGCCCGCCGGACGGGGTGGATCCGCGGCTCTCGATGCTGGTGCTCCCCTTCGACAACCTGCGCGACGACCAGAGCATCGAATGGCTGCGCAACGGCAGCGTCAACATGCTGTCGCTCAACATGTCGCAGTGGACCGACATGACGGTGGTGGACCACGAGCGGGTGCACGATCTGCTCGCCCGCCACAAGCTGACCGCGACGGACGAGATCGGGCTGGACATGGCGCGGAAGCTGGCCCGCGAGGCCGGCGTGTGGACGGTGGTGCTGGGTGACTACCAGCAGGTGGGTGATTCCCTGCACCTCACGGCGCGCGTGTTTGACGTGGCCACCGGGGCCCGGACCGACGTGGCGGAGGTGAGTGCGCCGATCTCGGACGACCCGCGGCCGGGCTTCGACGAGCTCGCCCTCCTGCTGCTCGACCTTTCCGGCGCGCCCGGTGAGGAGTGGGCCGACCTCGCCTCGGTCACCTCGCCCTCGATCGAAGCCTATCGGTCCTATCTCAGCGGGCTGGACCGGCTCAACCGCTGGGAACTCGCTGCCGCCCAGCGCAACTTCGAGCGGGCGGTGGACGTCGACACCACCTTCGGGCTGGCCTACTACAAGCTGGCGCTGACCCGTGGCTGGCTGGTCGGCACGCAGGATTCCACCGGGCAGCACGCCATCGACCGAGCGGTGCTCTACTCGCAGCAACTGCCGGCCCATGACCGGGCGGTGATCAGCGCGTACCGGTTGTTCATCCTGGGCCAGAACGCCGCCTCGCGGAACACCTACCAGCAGCTGCTGGCCAGGAACCCGCAAGACGCCGACGCCTGGTATGGGCTGGGCGACGCCTGGTTTCACGACGTGAACAACCGGAACGATCAGAACTGGACGGAATCGCTGCGGGCCTTCCGCCGGACGCTGGCATTGGCCCCGGACTACACGCTGGCCTACGACCACATTCAGTTCATGCTCTACAATGCGAGCCGACCGGGATTCGGCATCCTGTTGGTGACGCCGGACTCGTTTGCCTTCGCCACCACCGTCGACAGCACGGCCCGGGTGGCCGCAGCAAGCCGGGCGCGGCTCGCCGGGCTCGAATCGGCGCGGGCGTGGAGCGCCGCTCAGCCCGCCACGGGCCGCGCCCATCTCGCCATGGTGGACGCCCTCCTCGCCAGTGGGCAGTACCCTGATGCGATGGCGGAGGTCGCGCGGTTCCGCTCGGTCAACCCAAGCAACCCGGAGATGCCGTTTCTCCAGGCGCGGGTCCGCTTTGCCAGCGGCGAAGGGCCGCGCGCGGCGGCGGAGTTGAAGTCGGCGCTGGCCACCATCACCGCGGGTGATTTTGCGGGTGCGGAGGATGCGCCCACGGTCATGGCGGACGTCATGTCGGGCGCGAACATCTTCGCCTACTACGGCGATCTCAGCAGTGCGGCGCGAGTCATTGAGCTGGCCGATGAGATTCGGGCTGAGGTGCTGCCCGCTTCGATGCCGCAGGACATGAAGGGCGCCGACTGGAAGCGGATGATGCTGTCTGGATTGTACGGCTCCGCCGGCGTGCCCCTCGCACAGCTGGACCGGATCTGGGCCGCCACCGCGGAAGAGGCCCGGAGCGTGCCGGCAGACCAGCGCGAGCAGATCCTGAACAGCGGCCAAGGCGCCGCGCTGGGGCTCCTCACCGGTCCCGCCCAGAACCCGCGCCCCGCCGAGGAGTACCAGGCCATCAGCGGGGACGAGCTGCCGCCCGAAATCACGGCCATGCTCGCCATGATGCGGGACGACACCGCGGCGGCGCGCGCCGCGATGGCGGCC
>JAOUIC010000371.1 GCA_029884275.1 Gemmatimonadota bacterium
GGCCGTATCTGCTCGCGGCGTGGCCCGGGGCGACGGTGTCATTCATCGCGCTGGCGGCGTCGCTGTCGGCCCTTTTCGCCGCCGCGATCGTCTGGGTCGGCTATCGCGACGGGCCCTATCCCTTCCCGCCAAGGCGCTTCTCCTGGTCGCTGGTCGGCGACGTGGTGAAGGAGCGCCGATGGCGGCTCGCCACCGGCGGCTATCTGGGTCACATGGCCGAGCTGTACTCCTACTGGACCTGGATCCCGGCGTTCGTGGCGGCGAGCCTCCTGGCGCAGGACCCCATGGCGCCGAGGAGCCCTGAGGCCTCGCTCCTCGCCTTCGGAATCATCGCAGTCGGTGGCATCGGCTGCATTTGGGGCGGGCTGGTGGCGGACCGGATCGGGCGGGAGAGGTTGGTCACCATCGCGATGGCGGCGAGCGGCGGCTGCGCCCTGCTGGTGGGACTCACCTTTGGCCGGAGTCTCTGGCTGCTGGCGCCGGTCGCCCTGGCCTGGGGCTTCTTTGTGATCGCCGACTCGGCGCAGTTCTCGGTGCTGGTGGCGGAGAGCGTGCCGCCTCACGCCGCGGGCACCGCGATCACGCTGCAGACGTCACTCGGCTTCCTGCTGACGACGCTCACGATTCAACTGGTGCCGCTGGTGGTGGACCGGTTCGGGTGGCCGTGGGCGTTCCCGATGCTCGCGGTGGGGCCGGCGCTGGGGATCTGGGCGATTCGAAGGCTGCAGGGTGCCACCAGCGGGTAGGGGAGTCATTCCCACTCCTTCGGCGCGCTGTTGAGCTCCGCCAGCAGGGTAGCGTAACTCGCGTGCCGGTCCGCCGCCACTTCGCCCCGCTCGACCGCGGCACGGACCGCGCAGCCCGGCTCGTGGATGTGGCTGCAATCGGCGTAGCGGCAGGAATCCAGCAGGGGACGGAACTCTGGGAAGCAGCGCGCGAGCTCCCGCGGCTCGAGCCCCCAGAGGCCCACTTCGCTGAATCCCGGGGTGTCCACCAGGAACCCGCCCACGGCCAGCGGCACCATCACGGCGCTCACCGTAGTCTGCTTGCCACGCCTGAGCCTGGCGCTGAGCTCTCCGGTGCGGAGGCCGAGCCCGGGCTCGAGCGCGTTGAGCAGGCTGGACTTCCCCACCCCGCTGTCGCCGGTGACGACGCTTTCCTTCCCCGCGAGCGCCGCCCGCAGCGCATCGAGTCCGGCACCGGTCCTGGCACAGGTCCGGATCACGGCATAGCCGGCGCGCTCCATCCGCCGGGCCAGTGCCTCGCCGCCGTCGAGGTCGATCTTGTTGAGGATCACTGCCGCGGGGATCTCGTTGGC
Source organism: Gemmatimonadota bacterium (assembly GCA_029884275.1). Lineage (GTDB taxonomy): Bacteria > Gemmatimonadota > Gemmatimonadetes > Gemmatimonadales > GWC2-71-9 > JADJOM01. Next base: position 1,319 of record JAOUIC010000371.1, read on the forward strand.
CTCCGCCACGACCAGCAGGCGGTCGAGCAGCTGGGGAATCGGCTCCGGGTCCTTCGAGGCGGTGACCACCAGCACCTGGTCGATGTTGGCGGCGACCGGCCTGGCTCCCCGCCCCTCGGGCACGCGGCGCTCGAGCAGGCTGGTGCGTTCGTCCACCGCCGCGATGCCGAAGGTTTCGCCGTCGCTCTCGGCGTCGAGCCGGACCCGGTCGCCGACCACGACCTTCGGCTGACCGCGCTTCACCTTGCCGCGGAGCACCGCGCGCACCTCGCCCTGGGGCGTGAGCACGCGATAGGCGCCGCCGTCGCGCTCGAGGACGACGCCGGTCACCACTCGCCGGGATCCTGCTCGATGGCTTGATCGAGCGCCGCCTTCACGTCGTACAGGGAAAGGGCCTTGAGCCGCTCCTCCGCCTCGAGCGCCGAGCGCCCCCAGGCCAGCGGCTCGCTCTCGACGTGCCCGACCGGCCGGTCGCCCGAGGGGGACCACCTGACGAAGATGAGGGAGCCGGCGTGCCGGCCGCGGTCGTCGGGAGCTTCATCCACGAAGAGGTCCACCGAGTAGGGCTGGCCATCCTGGCCAGCGAACGCTGGCGGGCGTTCGTGCTTGGCGAGGTACCCGCCCAGCGTGGCCTCGCTCATCGGCGCGGACTGACCGCCTCCCGGATCACGTTGCCGATGATGAAGGCGATGTTCGCCGGCCGCTCGGCCAGCCGGCGCATCAGATAGGGATACCACTGGGTGCCGAAGGGGATGTACACCCGGACATTGAAGCCGTCGGCGCGGAGCCGGTCCTGCAGGTCGCGCCGCACTCCGTAGAGCATCTGGAATTCGAAGCCGGCGGGGTCGATCTTCTTCTGTGCCGCGAACCGGCGGGCGTGGGTGATGATCTTCTCGTCGTGCGTGGCGATGCCCGGGTAGTTGCCCCGTTCCATCAGCCGTTCCATCAGCGACAGGTAGTTCCGGTCCACGTCGGCCTTGTCGGGGAAGGCGACGTCGGGCGGCTCCAGATAGGCCCCCTTGCAGAGCCGCACCCGGACCTGGCGGTCGATCAGGGTGTCGACGTCCGCCCCAGAGCGGCGGAGACAGGACTGGATCACCACGCCCACGTGGGGGCCGTAGACCGGGAAGAGCCGCTGGTAGAAGAAGTCGAGGGTGCGCTGGGTGTAGGCCGAGCCTTCCATGTCCACCCGGACGAAGTTGCCGCCGGCCTTGGCACGATCAAGGATGGCCGACATATTGGCGAAGCAGGCGTCCTCCGCGATGTCGAATCCCATCTGGGTCAGCTTGAGCGAGACGTTCGAATCCACCCGGTCACGGGCGATGGCGTCGAGCATCTGCAGGTAGGTGTCCCGCGCCTGGGCAGCCTCCGAGGCCTGGCCGATGCTCTCGCCCAGCAGGTCGAGGGTGGCGGTGATGCGCCGGGCATTCAGTTCGCGGGCGGCCAGAACGGCCGTCTCGACCGTCTCACCGGCGACGAAGCGAGCGGCGAACTTCCTCACCAGCGGGTTCCGCCGCACGAAGCGAAACACCTGCTGCTGTTCTGACAGCCAGAGAAGGCCGGTACGCATCATGTCCGGGGTTCCTTGCCAGGGTGGTACGGGACACCAAGGTTATCCAGCGCGGGCGAGAGGAACAAGGACAGGCGGCATGCACCCCACCCGGATCGCGATGTGGTCGGGACCCCGCAACATCTCCACGGCCATGCTGCGCTCGTGGGAGAACCGGGATGACACCTGGGTGGTGGACGAGCCGCTGTACGCCCATT
>JAOUIC010000372.1 GCA_029884275.1 Gemmatimonadota bacterium
CGCGCCGCTGGCCTACATGCTCAGGGGGATCGGCGGCCAGAAGTGGGTCAATGCCGACACCGAGCACGAGAGCGGCTGCGGCATCACGCCGTTCACCTACCAGGACCGGATCTACACCAACGCGCTGCAGTGGGCGATCGGCCTCGAGCTGTTCCTGCGCGCGGACGACCCCTGGCGGATGGTCTTCTCCACCGACCATCCCAACGGCGGCACCTTCATGAGCTACCCGAAGCTGATCCGGCTCCTGATGGACCGCGAGTTCCGCAAGGCCGAGATGGCGAAGGTGAACCAGCAGGCCCTCGACCACAGCGGCCTCCGGGAATGCGACAGCCGCGAGTACTCGCTCTACGAGATCGCCATCATCACGCGAGCGGGGCCCGCCCGCGTCCTCGGCCTCTCCGGCAAGGGCCACCTCGGCCCCGGCGCCGACGCCGACGTGACGATCTACGAGGAAGACCCGGACAAGGAGAAGATGTTCGAGGCTCCCCGGTACGTGATCAAGGACGGGGAGATGGTCATCGAGGACCACGAGTTCCGCGGGGACCACCAGGGCCGGTTCCTGTACGTCTCACCCGACTACGACCCGGACATCGAAAAGGTGCTCGAGCCCTTCTTCGACGACTACTACACCATCCAGTTCCGCAACTACCCGGTGGACATCAGCTACGTGGCCCATCGCACCGTGGTGCCGACGGCGGCACAGGCCGGGAGCTGACCCTATGCGCATCGGCAACACCGAGATCGCCGACACCTTCGCCGAGGCCTTCGCGATGGTCGGCGCCCGCCTGCTGATCACCGCGGAGACCGCCGAATGGGCGCTCGCCGCGGGCCGGTCGGTGACCGGCTTTGCCACCTCGATCATCGGGTGCAAGTGCGAGGCCGGCATCGAGGCGACCATGGCCCCCGATGACACGCCGGACGGACGCCCCGGTGTCAGTGTGCTGATCTTCGCGATGAACGAGGAGGGGCTGGGCAAGCGGCTGGTCGAGCGGGTCGGCCAGTGCGTCATGACCTGCCCCAGCACGGCCTGCTACAACGGGCTCGTGGCCGACAAGGAGGTCGTGGTCGGCGGCCAGCTCCGCTTCTTCGGCGACAAGTTCCAGATCGCGAAGCTCCTCGAGGGACGGCGGATGTGGCGGGTCCCGGTGATGGACGGGGAGTTCCTGGTGGACGACCGGTTCGGCATCCAGCCGGCGGTCGGCGGCGGCAACTTCCTGATGCTCGGCCGCGACCAGCGGAGCACCCTCGCCGCGGCCGGGGCGGCGGTGGCCGCGATGGGAGGGACCGCCGGCGCCATCCTGCCCTTCCCCGGCGGGGTGGTACGCAGCGGCAGCAAGCCCAGCTCGCGCTACAAGTTCCTCCACGCCTCCACCAACGACGCTTACTGCCCGACGCTTCGCGCCATCGCGGCGCGCACCGACGTGCCGGACGGCGTGGGCGCGGTACTCGAGATCGTGATCGACGGACTCGACCTCAGCGCGGTGGAGGCCGCCATGCGGCGCGGCATCCACGCCGCGGCCGCAGCCGGGGCGCTCGGCATCTCCGCCGGCAACTACGGCGGCGGACTGGGACAGTACCAGATCCACCTGCATCCGCTGCTCGCCGGGGCGGAGGAGGCGCGCGCATGAGCCTCGCCTTCACGCTGCACACCGCCCCCGCCGTCCCACTGGAAGCCGACGTCCTGAGCCCCACGCGGCTGGCCGGCCTCGGCGCAACCGATGTGGCGAGGATGCCGGTGGTGTACGGCAACCAGCGCGCCGAGCTGGGGGACTTCTTCACCATCAGCGGCGCGCCGGACGACACGATCCACCTCACCGGTGACCTGAGCCGGATCAAGTTCATCGGCGCCGCGATGGCCGGCGGGCGGCTCTTCGTGCATGGCACGGCCGGGATGCACCTCGGCGCCACGATGAGCGGCGGCGTGATCGAGGTCGAGGGGGACGCCGGCGACTGGGTGGGACCGGAGATGACCGGGGGCCGGATCATCGTCCGGGGCAACGCCGGCCACCTGGTGGGCAGCGCCGTCCGGGGCTCCACCTCCGGTATGCAGGGAGGGGAGATCCTCGTGTTCGGCCATGCCGGCAACGAGATCGGAAGCGGGATGCGCCGCGGCCTGGTTGCCATCGGCGGCGACTGCGGCGACTTCGCCGGCGTCAACATGCTGGCGGGGACTATCGTCGTGTTCGGACAGGCCGGATGGCGGCCCGGCGCGGGGCTGAAGCGGGGCACCATCGTGGCGATGAAGCCGGTGGAGCTGCTGCCCACCTTCACCTTCGCCTGCACCTACCACCCGGTGTTCCTGCGGCTCTACCTGCGGCGCCTGCGCCTGCTGGGACTTCCGGTCACCGAGGCTCAGCTTACCGGCCTGTACCAGCGCTGGAGCGGGGATGCGATCGAGCTGAACCGCGGGGAGATCCTGCTGCACCAGGCATGACCACCCTCTGCCTCACGCTCCGCGAGCGCCCCGCCCAGCGGGTGGACCTCTCGCCGCTCTCCACCGACCGGCTGGTCGGGAAGAGCCCCGCCGACATCGCCGCGATCGAACTGGCGACCGGCAACCGGCGGGTGCGGGTGGACAGCCTCTTCACCGTCTCGGGCGACTTCGCGTCCGAACTGGAGATCCGGAACGGCTGTGACCGGCTCGACCGGATCGGGACGGAGATGACCCGCGGCCGCGTGGTGGTGCACGGCGATGCCGGCGCCTACACCGGCGCGGGCATGCAGGGAGGATCCATCGAGATCCGCGGGAGCGTCGGGGCCTTCGCCGCCACCGGGATGTCGGGAGGCACGCTGCGAATCACGGGCAACGCCGGTGATTTCGTGGGCGCCGCCATCCCGGGAGACCACCACGGCATGAAGGGCGGGACGGTGCTCATCGGGGGCAACGCGGGCGATCGTGCCGGCGACCGGATGCGCCGGGGAACCATCCTCATCGACGGCGACGCGGGAGACTACTGCGCCTCACGGATGGTGGCGGGAACCATCGCGGTCTGGGGCCGGGTCGGTCGCTCCCCCGGGCTGGCGATGCGGCGCGGGACACTGCTGCTGCACCAGGCGCCGGAGAACCTTCCGCCGACCTT
>JAOUIC010000373.1 GCA_029884275.1 Gemmatimonadota bacterium
GCCGGCAGCCGTTGATGTCTCGCGGCATGGGGTCATGATCACCTACCGCGGCCGGCGCGGCCTGTTGTTGCCGCAGGTGGCGGCCGAGATGGAGTGGGACCGGGAGCAGTTGCTGGCCGGGGTGTGCCGCAAGGCGGGCCTCCCGCCTCAGGCGTGGAGGGAGCCCGGGGCCGAGCTCATGACGTTCGAGGCGGAAGTGTGGGGCGAGGACGAAGGAGCGAGCGCGTGAGCGGCCGGTCGCGGCGGGAGGGTCACGACGAGTGGCGTGCACGCGCCAGGCGGCTCATCGAGCGAGCGCTTGTCGGGAAAGAACCAGCGGCGCGGTTCGCCGCGACGGGAGCCGGCCGAACCGCCGGGTAGCGCTACAGGTCAGCGAGGGCCGCCGGGTCGGATCGGCGCCAGCTCGCCGTGTCCAGGCGCTCGAGCCCGAGCTCATGCGCAATGGCGAACGCCTCGGTGAGTTCGCCGGCCCCGATGCGCCGCGCGAGGTCCGGGAACCCGGCGGTGCGCACGCGACCCGCGGGTCGGTATTGACCCATCAGGTTGATGTAGGTGCTCGGCCCGAGCTCGGAGGCGATCCAGGTGAGGATGGCCCGGGTTTCGTCGAGGGCGCCGGGCAGGACCAGGTGGCGCACCAGGAGTCCCCCAATGGCGAGGCCGTCGGCGCTGATCACGAGCGGCCCCACCTGGCGGTGCATCGCCCGGACCGCAGCCCGCGTCACGCGCGGGTAGTCGGCGGCCTTGAGGTCGCGGCGCGCGCGCTCCGGCGACCAGCACTTGAAATCCGGCATGTAGATATCGACGACGCCATCCAGCAGGTGCAGGGTCTCGAGACTATCGTAGCCGCTCGTGTTGTAGACGAGGGGAATGTTGAGTCCCCACTCCACGGCGTGGGCCAGCGCCTCGAGCATCTGCGGGACGACGTGTTCCGGCGTGACCAGATTGATGTTGTGGCAGCCGCGCTCCTGCAGACCGATCATCATGCCGGCGAGCTGAGCGGGGGTCACCCCTGGCGTGTCCGGGCCGGGCCGCAGTCCCTGGCTGATGTCCCAGTTCTGGCAGTAGGCACAGCGCAGACTGCAGTGGCCGAAGAAGATCGTGCCCGAGCCGTTCCATCCCCGCAGGCAGTCCTCTTCCCCCAGGTGCGGGTACCAGCTGGAGACCACGGCGTACCGGCCCGTTTTGCAGGCAGACCAGTGATCGTCGAGGCGGTTGACCCGACAACGCCGCGGACAGGCCTGGCAGTCCCGGAGTCCCTCGAGCGCGATGATGGCGCGCTCACGGAGTTGATCGTGTCCCAGGTCCAGATACGCGGGTCTCACGGCGCGCATACCCTCAAAAAAAACCCGCCCGACCCCCAGCCGGTCGGGCGGGCACTTCTTTTTGGGACGGGGCGTGTGACTGCGGGAGGACCTCCGTGCCCGATTGGGCGTTCCTTCGGAGGCATGTCACCCTAGAATCCCGACCCGCGTGAATGCTAGCCCAGTGTGTGTGAAGTTTTCGGGAATTGAGCCTTAAGGCCATCGGGGGACTCACGTCGATGGCGAAGTCGTTGTGCCGCTGACAGTTATCCGCTTCGCCCGCGGAGCGATAGGTCGCCAAAAATTCGACCCTCATGGTCCGGTTTGCGACGCTTCGCGGGATTCGGCGGGATTGCCGGACGCCGATGGACTGGTGAACTCACGGCGCCGCTCCGCCAGTTGGTGGAGCCGGGCTGAGACCCGGGCGTGGAAGCAGCCGGCGGGGTATGAGCCGTCGGCGTCTTGGGTGCCGGCGGGCAGGCCGGTCAAGAGCTCGATGCCCTCGTCCACAGAGGTGATGGCGTGGACGTGAAACCGGCCGGCGCCGACGGCGTCGACGACGTCCTGCCGCAGCATGAGATGGGGCACGTTGCTCTGGGGAATGACCACGCCTTGGCGACCGGTGAGGCCGCCGGTCACACACACGTCATAGAACCCCTCGACCTTCTCGTTCACGCCCCCGATGGGCTGTACGTCCCCGTGCTGGTTGATCGAGCCGGTGACGGCGAGGTCCTGGCGGAGCGGTGTTCCCGCGATGGCGGAGAGCAGGGCAAACAGCTCCGCGGCGGACGCGCTGTCACCGTCTATGGGCCCGTAGGACTGCTCGAAGGCCAGGGTCGCGGAAAACGACAGCGGCCGGTCGGCAGCGTACCGGGCACCCAGCAGGCCAGAGAGAATCAACACTCCCTTGGAGTGGATCGGGCCGCTCAGATCCACTTCACGCTCGATGTTCACGAGATCCCCTTCGCCCAGACGAATCCGCGCGGTGATCCGACTCGGGTGTCCGAAGGCAAAGGTCCCGTACGACGAGACGGCAAGCCCGTTCACCTGCCCCACCCGCTCGCCCTCGGTATCGATGAGCACGGTTCCCCGGACCACGGCTTCCAGGTACCGCTCGCGCGGGCGGTCCGCGCGCAGGATTTGCGCGGTGATGGCCCGTTCGACGTCCTCCCGTTCGACGGAAGGATGCTCCGCCTGGCCCGCCCAGTAGTCGGCCTCGAGCACGAGGTCCATGACGACGGCCATCTGCGCGGAAAGCTTCTGCTGGTCCGAGGCCAGCCGGGCCGAGTGCTCCATCACCCGCGCCACCGCGGTGGTACGCAACGGCCGGATCCGCTCCTGTCGGCAGAGGGTGGCGAGGAGGCGCGCGTACACGAGCGGATGATCGTCCGCCGCGGACATGGTCTCCGCGAAGTCCGCCGCCACCTTGAAGTGCTCGAGGAAGTCGGGGTCGAGCGCGTGGACCATCGCGTAGATGTGGGGGTCACCCATCAGGACGATCTGAACCTGAAGGGCTGCGGGTTCGGGATCGAGCGAGACGGCGCTGGCCAGCCCCAGGACCTGGGCCAGGGGCTCGATCCGCACTTCACGGTTGGCGAGGGCCCGCTTGAGGGCATCCCACGCGTGCGGGGTCTGAAGCAGGCGGTGCATGTCCAACAACAGGTAGCCGCCGGTGGCCCGGAGGAGGGCCCCGGCCTTGATCAGCGTGTGGTCGGTGGCCAAGGCCCCCATCTCGGTGGTGTACTCGATGCGCCCAATGAGGTTGTCGTACGTCG
>JAOUIC010000374.1 GCA_029884275.1 Gemmatimonadota bacterium
CGACGCCGCCATGCGGGAGCTGACCCCGTGCTGACCCGGCTCAGCGGCGGCCGGGTGTACGATCCCGCCCACGGCATCATCGGCCAGGTGCGCGACCTCTTCATCAGGGACGGCCGGCTGGTCGCTCCGCCGGGGCCGGAGGAACGGATCGACCGGGAGTATGACCTGAGCGACCGCGTCGTCATGGCCGGCGCGATCGACATGCACACCCACATCGGCGGCGGCAAGCTCAACATCGCCCGGGCGATGCTGCCCGAGGACCACCGCGGCGACCTGCTCGCGCGGACCGACCTGACCCGCGCATCGTCGGGCCACGCCGCCCCGGGCACCTTCGCGACCGGATACCGCTACGCCGAGATGGGCTACACCGCCTGCTTCGAGCCGGCCATCCTGCCGGTGAACGCCCGGCAGGCCCACATGGAGATGGGCGACACGCCGATGGTGGACAAGGGCGGCTACGTCATGCTGGGCAGCGACGACTTCCTGCTCCGGATGGTCGCGGCCGGCGAGGACCACCGCCGCATCAACGACTACGTGGCCTGGACCCTGGCGGCGACGCAGTGCATCGGGGTCAAGGTGGTCAATCCGGGCGGAATTTCGGCGTTCAAGTTCAACCAGCGGATGCTGAACATCGACGAACGCCACCCGCACTACGGGGTGACCCCGCGGGACATCGTGCGGGTGCTGAGCCGGTCGGTACACGAGCTGGGGATTCCCCATCCGCTCCATGTGCACGCCAGCAACCTGGGCGTTCCCGGCAGCGCCGAGTCCACCCTGCAGACCATCCGGGCGGCCGAAGGGCGGCCCATCCACCTGACCCACATCCAGTTCCACAGCTACGGGACCGAGGGGGACCGGAAGTTCTCCTCCGGGGCGGCGCGGATCGCGGAGGTGATCAACCACACCGCCGGGGCGAGTTGCGACGTGGGCCAGATTCTCTTCGGCCAGACGGTCACCGCCTCGGGCGACAGCATGGCCCAGCACCGGAACGCCGCCCACGCGTCGCCCCGCAAGTCGGTGATCATGGACATCGAGTGCGAGGCGGGCTGCGGCGTGCTGCCGTTCCGCTACCGCGACAAGAACTTCGTCAACGCCCTGCAGTGGGCGATCGGACTCGAGATCTTCCTGCTGATCAACGACCCGTGGCGGGTGTTCCTGACGACCGACCACCCCAACGGCGCGCCGTTCACGTCGTACCCGCACCTGATCCGGCTGCTCATGGACCGGGGGTTCCGGAACGAGCGTCTGGGGCAGCTCCACCCCGATGCCCAGGGGATGACCACGCTGAAGAGCCTCAAGCGGGAGTACACCCTCCACGAGATCGCGATCCTGACCCGGGCAGGGCCCGCGAAGCTGCTCGGCCTCGACGACCTCGGGCACCTCGGCGTGGGCGCGAGGGCCGACATTACGGTGTACCGCGACCTGCGCGACCGGGAGCGGATGTTCGTGGCTCCGGAGTACGTCTTCAAGGATGGCGAGGTCGTGGTGCGGGACGGCCGGGTGGTCGCGGTGGCCTGGGGCCGCTACCATGTGGTCCGGCCGGAGTACGATCGGGGCATCGAACGGCGCGTGGGCGAGCACTTCGACCGCTACCAGACGATGCGGGCGGAGCATCTCCGCATTTCGGAGGGCGAGATGGGGGACTTCGGCCACGGAGCCGAACTCGTCACCCATCCGTGCCGGGAGTAGGGGGATGAACCTGAACGGCGTGACGATCGACGACGCCTTCGCGGAGGCCTTCGCCATGAAGGCCACACGGCTCATCATCACGGCCCACAACCTGGAGTGGGCCTACCACGCCGCGACGGCCGCGACCGGTTTCGCGACCTCGGTCATCGCCTGCGGCTGCGAGGCGGGCATCGAGCGCGAACTCGACCGGGCGGAGACGCCCGACGGCCGGCCGGGAGTGGCCATCCTGCTGTTCGCGGTGTCCACCAAGGAACTGACCAAGCAGCTGGAGCGGCGGGTCGGCCAATGCGTGCTCACCTCCCCCACCAGCGCCGTGTTCGCGGGGCTGGTCCAGGGGGAATCGCTGCCGCTGGGGAAGTACCTGCGCTACTTCGGCGACGGCTTCCAGACTTCGAAGCTGATCGGCGGCCGCCGCTACTGGCGAATCCCGGTGATGGACGGCGAGTTCCTGATCCAGGACACCACCGAGATGGTGAGCGGCGTGGGCGGGGGCAACTTCCTGGTGCTGGCGGAATCGCAGCCCCAGGCGCTCGCCGCCTGCGAAGCCGCGGTCGCGGTGATGCGGCAGGTGCCGAACGTGATCATGCCCTTCCCCGGCGGCGTGGTCCGGTCGGGCTCCAAGGTCGGGTCGAAATACCCCTCGCTCAGGGCGTCCACCAACGACGCCTTCTGCCCGACTATCATGGGGGGCACCGCCACGCAGCTGACCCCCGAGATCCGCTCGGTGATGGAAATCGTGATCGATGGCCTGACTCCGGCGGACATCGGCACCGCGATGCGGACCGGCATCGAAGCGGTGGTGGCAATCGGCGCGGCCGGCGGCATCCGCCGCATCAGCGCCGGCGATTATGGCGGCAAGCTCGGCAAGTTCCACTTCCGGCTGCACGAGATCATGGCCTGATGTGGCCCGCCCCCCTTGTCGGGCGGGCAGGACGGCTGTAGGTAGCAAGGGGAGGCAACCGCATGACCGAACGGATGACGCTGATCGGGGGCCGCACGAGCAAGCAGGGGACCGCGCTGTCCGAGGGCAAGCACGGCGCCAACTACCTGCAGGTGACCTCGACGCTGGAGATGAACGTCGAGGACATGGCGCGGCTCGGACTCAAGAACGAGAGCCGGGTCCGGCTCCGCACGCCCATCGGCGAGGCGGTCCTGCGCTGCAAGGGACGGGAGACGAAGGACCTGCCGAAGGGGATGCTGTTCATGGCTTACGGCCCGCTGTCCAGCCGCCTGATGGACGGCGACACGGCGGGGACCGGCATGCCGCTCTCGAAGCACCTGGACGTCGAAGTCGAACCTGTGGCAGAGGTCGAAGGACCCTCGGGAGAGTGACGACATGGCCGAAGAACTGAGAGTCGTCCAGGACGCGACCTGCACCTTC
>JAOUIC010000375.1 GCA_029884275.1 Gemmatimonadota bacterium
GGTCGCCTCGACGGCAATGCCCGCGGCGGCCCCGAGCAGCATGAGGGCGACGACGGCGGTGGCCAGCGCTTCGGCCTTCCCATAGCCGAATGGGTACTCGTCATCCGCCTCGCGTGAGGCGATCCGGAGGCCGCCCCAGACGACCAGCGAGGAGAAGATGTCGGCCGCCGACTCGATGGCGTCGGCCACCAGCGCGTAGGCATTGCCGACGACGCCCGCGACCAGCTTGACCACCACCAGCGCGGCGTTGATGAGGAGGCCGGCCTGAGCGGAGCGGATGCCTTTGCGGGCAGCGGAGGGCATGCGGGGAAAATGGGGGAGCGGCCGGAGCGATGGTAGCGAGGCCAGCGACGGCAAATACGGGAACGGCGGTAGGGATTGGCTGCATCCCCACCGCCGTCACCGTCGTTGCTGCCGGGTGGTTCAGTCTTCCTGGCCGTCCCGGTCGTCATCCTCGAAGGCGTCGATCGACGCTTCGATGTTGCTCTTCACTTCGCCCTCGTTCTGGCCGCCCTTGTTGGCGCTGGCCGGGTCGAGGAAGCCGTCGCCCGCCTGGTTCAGGAACCAGGTCTGCAGGTCCACGAACATGGTGATCCCAATCGAGGTGTTCTCGGTGACGACCAGCGGTGGCACGAGATTGTACTCCTGCTCCACATCGAGGTCCGAGGTATAGGTGAACGGCGTGCCGTTGTAGGTGCCGGTCATCTTGATGCTCACACCGTCGAATTCGGGGTGCAGGGCGATGAACCCGGCGTCATCCGAGCTCTCCGGCTTGTGGATCTCGAACTCGACCTCGTCGTAGCTGCCAGTGTCGATCGCCACGGTCACGGCGCGCTGGGCGCCGTCGCCGAGGGGCAGGTCGAACAACTCGGGCCCGACCTCGAACTTTTCACAGTCGTCGTCACTGGCGGTGCTGTCACACACGGTGACCCCGACACGCTCCAATTCGATTTCGCGCATGACCATCTGCACCGAGGTCACCACGATGGTGTCTGAGCCTGCGACCAGCACTTCCTGGCCGGCGAGAGCCGCCATACCGGGCGCCCCCGTCTTCGGACTGGTGGCCAACTGAAAGGAGGCCTGCGGGCCGGAGGACGCCGGGCCGCTGGAATCGCTGCAGGCGGCGAGCGCCGCCGCAGCCATGACGAGGGTAACGCTGCCGAGCCGGTTCATGGTGAACTCCTGTGATGCGTTGTTGGTTGATGGCACTGTTGCCGCCTGCTCCTAGGGCAAGGCGGGTGCCGGACCGTGCCGCTGGCGTATCGTGCTGTCCCCGAGCAATTTGGATACGGCCCGTGCGCTTTATCACACGAGCTGCCATGATCCATCTGTCACGAATCGATGCACCGGCTGGTGACACTTCGTGGCCATTCGACTGCGCCATTCGATCGCAGGAGGCCTCATGTCTATTGCCCGCCCTCGGGCCGACGAATTCGCCCCCTATTACGGCACCTATGTGAACGCCGTCGAGGGTGACGACGCACTTGCCGCGCTCGAACGCCAGCGGGAGAGCTCCCAGCGGTTTCTGCGCGGAATACCCGAAGCGCGGTCGGGATTCCGCTATTCGCCAGACAAGTGGTCGATTCGCGAGGTGATCGGCCACGTCAGCGACGCCGAACGGATCTTCTGCTACCGCTTGCTCCGGATCGCGCGGGGGGATGAGACGCCGCTGTCGAGTTTCGACGAGAATGCCTACGTACCCGCCGGCGGGTTCGACCGACGATCGCTGGCGGATGTGGCGGCGGAACTGGCCGCAGTACGCGATGCCACGCTGGCCCTGGCGAAGAACCTCGACGATATCGCGCTGCTCAGGATTGGCACCGCGAGCGGCAAGCGGATCAGCGCCCGCGCCCTGGCGTGGATCATCGCGGGCCACGAGGCGCACCACATCCGGGTGCTGGGGGAGAGGTACCTGGGGGATGGTCGGACGGTAGGACGGTAGGGGCAGTGGGGAAATTCTCGGCTGAGGGCGTGGAGCAGTTGCGAAAGACGACATGGCGGGAGGCGCTGGACACCCTCAACGCCGATGCCCCGGCGCTCTTCCTGTCCGCACCGGCCGCGGCCTCCAGCCGGATCGAGAATCTCACCATCAACCCCTATTCCTGGCTCAGTGAGTTGCGGGTCTGGCGCATCCGTCGTCCCTGAGTCCGGCGGGCCCCATGCAAACCACCCACTTCCGCGCCGACCAATGCTACCCTGTCTCCGTCTCTCGCCCTGCTGCCTCGCGCTCGCGCTCCTGGCGGGCTGCCACCTGGAACGCCGGGTACCCGCGGTGAACGCGGACCTCGTTCTCCGCGGCGCCGCGATCTGGACCGCCGACCCGGAGCGCCCGCTGGCCGAGGCAGTGGCCATCCGGGACGGACTGCTGGTGTATGTCGGTGAGGATGCCGGCGTCGAGCGATTCATCGGCATAGAGACCGAGGTGCTGGACCTGCCGGGACGGATGGTCCTGCCGGGATTTCACGACACGCACGCGCATCCGGTGTCGGCTGGTCTCGAACTGGGCGAGTGCAACCTGTATGACGCCGAGACTGTCGCCGATGTCGAGCGGACGATCCGGGAGTACGTCGCGGCGAACCCCGACCTCCCATGGATACGAGGGAATGGCTGGGCGCTGCCGGTCTTCCCCGACGCCAACCCCACCCGGCAGCTGCTCGATCGGCTGGTGCCCGACCGCCCGGCGTTCTTCTATGCCGCCGACGGGCACTCGGCGTGGGTCAACACGCGGGCGCTCGAGCTTGCGGGGGTGACACGGGAGACTCCCGATCCGAGCGGTGGCCGTATCGAGCGAGACCCCCGGTCCGGCGAGGCGACCGGAACGCTGCGGGAGGAAGCGATGGCGCTGGTGGCCTCCCACCTGCCGCCGTACACGGGGGAAGAACGCCTCGCCGCCGCGCGCCGCGCGCTCGGCGAGGCGAACCGTCTCGGCATCACCACCATCACCGACGCCGATGTAGGCGACGCCACGCTCGAGGCCTATGCCGAGCTGAGCCGGCGGGGGGAACTGACGGCGCGGGTCACGGCGGCGCTGGCGAGCGAAGTCGAGGCGCCGGTCG
>JAOUIC010000376.1 GCA_029884275.1 Gemmatimonadota bacterium
CGAGTAGATGATCGTCTCGGACGTCGGGCGGATGACCAGCGGCTCTTCGAGCTCCTTGCCGCCCCCATGCGTCACCACGGCGCACTCGGGGGCGAATCCCTCGACGTGCTCCGCTTCCTTGGCCAGAAAGCTCTGGGGGATCAGCAGCGGGAAGTAGGCGTTCTGAACGCCGCGCTCCTTGAACATGTCGTCCAGGGCGCGCTGCATCTGCTCCCAGATGGCGTAGCCGTTGGGCCGGATCACCATGCAGCCGCGCACCGGACTGTAGTCCGCGAGCTCGGCCCGCATGATGACCTCGTTGTACCATGCGCTGAAGTCCGCCGCGCGGGTGGTGAGCGCCTTTTCGTTCGCCATCGTGAACCAGTCCCTCTCCGCTCAGGTTGCCAGCGCGGCCGTCAGTGCCGCCTGGAGCTCGGCGACTGCCACCGCCAGCTGAGTCTTGTGTCGCAGGTCCTTGAGCTGGACCTCGCCCCGCGCCCGGTCATCGGGCCCGATCACCACTGCCAGCGAGGCGCGGCGGGCGTCGGCCAGCTTGAGCTGCTTCCCGACCGCCTCCGGCCGGAGGGCGTACTCCACCCGGAACCCGGCCTCGCGGAGCCGATGAGCGGTGGCGAGCACTTCCGGTGTGTCCTCCGGCGTCACACCCGCCACGAAGACCTGAACCGGCGCCGGCGCCTCAGGCTCGAGTCCCCGCTCACGCAGCAGTTCTCCCAGCACCACGTCGCCGATTGCGAAGCCAGCCGCCGGCAGGTCGACGCCGCCGAGCTGCTGCAGCAGCCCGTCATAGCGGCCGCCGCCGGCGATCGCGCGGAGGGTCCGGCCGGCGTCGAACAGCTCGAACACCGTCCCGGTGTAGTAGGCGAGCCCGCGGACGATGGTCAGATCGAGGTCGATCCACTCCCCCAGCCCCATCGAGACCAGGGCATTCCGGGCCTCGACCAGCGGCTGGGCCGCCTCGAGCAGCGAGGCGGCATCCGGCGTCCCCTCGCCCAGCTGGGCGAAATCCCTGACTCCGGCTAGCCGGAGGAGTGCATCGATGTCGCCCGAGGCGAGTCCAGCCTCCTGCAGCTTGAGCAGGCTCACATCCTGCGGCACCCTGCCGAACTTGTCGTACACCTGCATCACGGCCTGCTGCTGGGCCTCGGTGAGGCCTCGCAACTCGAACGCCCGCCGGATGAGGCGCCGGTCCGACAGCCGCACCCGCACATCGCCGGAACCGAGGCCGAAGCCCCGCACCAGGTCGATCGAGAGCGCGATCAGCTCGGCGTCGGCCAGCGGCCCGGTCTCGCCGATCAGGTCGGCGTTCAGCTGGTAGAATTCGCGGAGCCGGCCGCGCTGCTGGCGCTCGTAGCGGAAATGCTGGGCGATCGAGAACCACCGGATCGGCTTCTTCATGCCGCCGGCGCGCGCCGCCACCATGCGCGCCACCGTCGGCGTCATCTCGGGACGGAGCGCGACCTCTCTGCCACCCTTGTCGGTGAAGTTGTAGAGTTGCCCCACGATCTCGTCGCCGCTCTTGGTGGTGAACAGCTCGAGCGGCTCGAGCGGCGGGCCATCGTACTCCTCAAAGCCGTAGCGCTGGCAGGTGCGGCGCCACGTCTCGAAGATGTGCGCGCGGAAGGCGAAATCGGTGGGGTAGAAGTCGCGGAAGCCCGGCAGTGGCTGGGTCGCCATAGGGCGGGAAAAGTAACCCGGCACCCCCTACGGCGACATGCCCAGCTGAGCCATGACGTCGCCGACGGTATGGAAGGATCCGGTCACCAGAATGGTCCCTGCGCCCTTCTCGACCTCGCGAATCGCACCGGGGAAATCAGCCATCAGGCTCCAGGAGGCCTGCGCCGGGGGTCGCCCGGGATCCCTGAGCCACTGGTCCAGCCAGCCGAGGTCCCAACCGCGGGCCAGCGCAGTGGGCGCCACCGTCAGGAGGCCGCGGTCCACCACCCGGTCCAGCTCGATCAGCATTTCGGCCCAGGCCTTGTCGCCCAGAATAGAGACCAGCGCATGAATGGGCCGCGGAAGGCCGGCCTCGGCCATCGCGGCGGTCAGCGCCCGCATCCCGTCGGGGTTGTGCGCCACGTCGAACAGCCACCTGCCCCGCCGGTCAAAGCGGCCCGGAATCCGCGCCCGGGCGAAGCCCTCCTCGATCGCCTCACGGTCCGGCCTCCAGGGATGCGGGAGCGCCATCAGGACGCCGTGAGCCACCGCCGCGTTGCGCCGCTGATAGGCCCCTGCGAGCCCGATCGGGCCGGGCCACCGGTACTCCGCCGGAAGCACCCGCCGGTCAGGCCGCCCCCGGGCACGGTGCAGGGCCTCGTCGCAGAGGACCTTCACCAGCGCCGGCTGAGTCTCCCCAATGACGAACGGCACCCCGGGCTTGGCGATGCCGGCCTTCTCCCGGGCGATCGCCTCCAGGGTGTCGCCGAGGTACTTCATGTGGTCGCGCTCGATGCGGGTCACCGCGCTCACCAGCGGCGTCAGGACGTTGGTGCTGTCGAGCCGCCCGCCGAGCCCCACCTCCACCACCGCGATGTCCACTCCGCGGGCGGCGAAGTCCGCCAGCGCGATGGCCGTGGTCGCCTCGAAGAACGTCGCCTGGCGGCGTCGGATCAGCGGTGCCAGGCGCTCGGTCCAGGCCGCCACCGCCGCCTCCGAGATCGGCATCCCGTCGACCTGGACCCGTTCCTGGAACGACTGCAGGTGAGGCGAGGTGTAGAGGCCGACCCGCCACCCCGCCGCGCGGAGCGCCTCGGCCACCAGCGTGCTGACACTCCCCTTCCCGTTGGTTCCGCCGATGTGAACCGTGGGGTACATCAGCTGCGGGTCGCCCAGTTCCCGGAGCAGGGCGCGAGTGGTCTCCAGCCCGAACTTGACCGTGGTCGTCCGGGGGAAGAGGAACTCGAGCGCGGCAGCGTAGGAGAGAGCCAAGGGAAGTGCGGTGAAGTGGATGGGTCTCGGGGTGCCCCGCGCGGCGGGACGCGGCGCGAGTGCGGTCCCGCAAGCTACCGCGCCACGGCGGGGGGCGCCACACGGGCGGGGCCGACAG
>JAOUIC010000013.1 GCA_029884275.1 Gemmatimonadota bacterium
CTCAGCGGTCGCATCCTCGCCGCGGGAGGCCACATGCACGACTACGCGAACTTCATCCGGCTCGAGGAAGTCGAGAGCGGCAAGGTGTTGTTCAGCCTCAAGCCCAAGCTCGACGCCGACCGGAAACTGCTCGAGGTGCCGCGGAAGCTCTTTGGCGCCACAGGAGAAGGGATCAAGCTCCGGACCGACCGCCGGTACCGGATCCTGGCCGAGTACGACAGCCCGGCGGCGGATACGATCCCCGCGGGGGCGATGGGCATCATCGCGCTGCTCTACAAGCCGGATGACCTCACCAAGTGGCCGGCCCTCGACCTCGATCACCCCGATGTGCAGAAGGATCTGACCAACCTGGAGACCATGGGGTGGCCCATGGCGGCCGAGGGCGAGCATGACCACGAGGCCCACCAGCACTGAGGGGGGCCTCAGTCGAGGATCCGCCGCGCCCCCACCCAGCGCCGGAACCACCACCGGCCTGAGACGTCTTCGTCGCTCAGCAGGCTCAGCTGCACGCCTCCGCTTGCGCTGTGGATGAACTTGCGGTTGCCCACATACAGCCCGACGTGCGACACCCGCGTGCCATCGTTCGCGAAGGTCAGGATGTCGCCCGGCCTGAGGCTCTCGACGTTTCGAGCCACCGACGTCCCCTGGCGTGCCTGGTCGGCGCTTCGCCGCGGGAGCGTCACACCATTCTCGGCGTAGGCGTACTGGATCAGCCCGGAGCAGTCGAAGCCGCCGTCTCCCTCCCCGCCCCACCGGTACGGCGTTCCCATCACATCGAGCGCGGTCTGGACCACGTTGGAGATCCGGGAGGCGCTGCCTGCCGAGGCGCCCGCCGTCGCCAGGCTGGCCTCGACCGATTCCCGGGTTGGCGGGGCTGACGTGGCAGCGGACCCCGTGGCGCCAGAGCCCCCGCTCGATCGCCGGCTGCCGCGGTCGAGGCCCAGCCGCACCCCAAGTTCCACCCCGTCGTAGGAACCGGGGCCAACCACGCGGTAGCGCCCTTCGAACGAGAGCGAGGCTCCCGAGAGTGGGAAGAATTCGTACCCCAGCCCCGCCGACCAGCTGCCGCGGAAGGTCTCGCTCCCTGCGGCGTTGTATCCCCCCTCGACACCGCCGACCAGGTAGAGCCCGCTCGATCCGCTCCGGAACAGCGAGAGGTCGGCTCCGCCGCCCCACAGGTTGCCCAGCGCCCCGGAGGAGTTGATGTGGACCCCATGAAGTTCCGCCCCCACCGGTCCCCAGAGCCTTGAGCTGTAGCCGAGCCGGTAGCTGACGCCTGGGGGGTCGGTCCAGAGATAGCCGAACTGGAACCCCACGCCCTGGGCCGTCGCCCGGGTCGCCGCCGTTCCGAGCAGTAGCGCGACGCACGCGAGCAGTCTCATCGGACCCGCACCGGCCGGCCCGTTCGGACACTGACCTGGTAGACGTTCCCGGGCCGGCAGTTGAGCCAGATGTCGGCTTCGATCGTCGTGTCGTTGACCAATCGGGGCGGCGCGCCGGTGTACAGCAGCGGGATGACGCGGCGACTCGCCCCCTCGCGGATCTCCATCACCCGCTCGACACAGGGAACGCCGTGGGCAGACACCGCCGCGCGCGACGCGGTGAACCAGATCTCGATTCCGGCGGGCATGGTGAGGGCGAGGGAGTCGGCCGGCGGCGGGGGCGGGGGCGGGGGCTGCTTCGCGGGGACGTCGGGCTGCCGCTCGCCGCGGCAGGCGCCGAGACACCCGATCGCCACGCAGACCGCGATCCATCGCTTCACGGGGCTGGCTCCCGGACGGCTTCCACCGCCTGCTGCTCGGCCAGCTCGACCTCCTCGGTCACTGGCAGCCCCTCGGGATCCACGTGGAGGGTGCGGCGGAGGCGGGCGGAATGTCGAAGCAGCCACATCCAGAGCAGCAGGGCGACGACCGCGGCAACGAAAGCGGCGGCGAGGACCAGGGTCAGCAGGCTCCGGGGGGTTCCCATGCGTCCCAGGACGGCGAGGACCAGCCAGGCACCGGAAAACGAAGCTGCCCACGCCACCAGAGGCGTGAGCAGCCAGCCGACCAGGCGGCCGAGGCGGCCGAGCCAGCGCATCGACTCCTACTTCCGGCGAGCCCCGAGCGCGGCGAACAGAGTCGCGAGAGCCAGGCCCGGCAGGAAGGCCACCCCGAAGGTGGGGGCGTTCCACCCCGCGCCCGGCAGATGGGCGAAGATCGCAACCACGCCGCACACGGCGGTCAGCGTCAGGGCGGTGATGGCCGCGCCGATCGGACCGGGTGCGCCATGCCGGGCGCTCCGCGCCGCGAGCAGCCAGGCGCCGACCCAGGGGAGATAGGTCCCGGCCATCCACCAGATCGGATGGTACCACCAGTTGCTGCCACCGCCCACGTCGCGCCAGCGATGGGTGTAGAGTCCAAACGGCTGGAAGAAGGTGACATCGACGGCCAGGAACACCACCGCCGCGGCGAGGCCGACCGCCGCCGCGCGGGCGATCCCCTCGAAATCCCGCGAGCCAAGCCACATACCCGGAAGCAGGGCCACCGCGAGGAGCGCCACGGCGAGGAGCACTCCCAGCGCCGCCGTCTCGGCCGGGCCGTCGAACATCCGTGAGCCAACACCGATCAGCAGCACGGCGACCGATTCGATGAGACCGAGCCGGACAGCGCTGAGCAGAATGAACCTGAGAGGGAACTCGCCAGCCTCGGAGCGGGCTGAAATCGCGGTACTCATGAGCACTCCGGAAGATCAGGTTGGGGCGCTATGAACGCGCTAAGTATAAAGACCCCACGCGAGTATCACCACTATATCTGTCACTGCCCAGGCCCCGAGCGCGGCATACATCCCGTTCTGGTGCTGCCGCGGAGTCATCCCGGCGTGCCGCCTGAGCCAGGGCACGAGGACTCTGGCCCAGACCATGACGGAGATGGCCAGCGCCGACCACCGCATGAGGTCGGGGCCCGTGGTTCCCCACCCCGAGAGACACCCCGCCCAGACAAACAGGCCGTGGGCGACCGCCGCGGCCACAATGGCGACCTGGAGGCTTCGGCGCATGCCGATGATCAGCGCCAGGGTCCGGTCCCCTCGCCGACTGTCCTCCTCGAACTGATACAGCTGAGTCAACGGGTAGAGACTCGCGAACAGCGGGCAGAACGCGAGGAGCACGGTGAGGTGTGCCTGGCCGGGCAAGGCGCCGGTGAGGACATACCCGGCGTACGGCGTCAGCGTGCCGAAGCCGATCATGTTGATGAGCCAGTCGAGACCGGCGATCGCCTTCCAGCGGAACGGCGGCACCGAATACACCAGCGACATGGCGAAGCAGGCGGCGTAGGCCCAGACGAAGGCCGTGGGCAGGAGGAAGGCGAGGCCCTGGCCCAGCAGCAGGAGCAGGAGCGAGAACTGCCAGAGCCCTCGCGGGGGCGGCGGCGGCGCCTTCAGGTAGCCGATGTCCCCCTCGTCCCGGTCGAAGGCGCTGTTGATCGCCAGGGTGCCGCCATTGAGGAGCAGCACCCAGATCACCAGGCCGAGTGCCAGGGCGCCGAGCCGATCCCCGCGGAGCGCGCCCCCGACTCCCACCGCCAGCAGGTACCCAAGCGTGGTATGCGCCGCCATGATGGGCCATTCGGCGGGACGCAGGTGCAGGATGTAGTCGAAGCGGGGGCCGGCGAGGCGGTAGCCGAGGCGCCGGGCGGGTGAATCGCCCGCCGAACGCTGGCTCACCAGCGCACGCCGAGGTGGGCCGCGGCGAGCCGGAGCCCCTGGAGGGTGAGGTCGGGCACGACCTCTTCGATGGACCTGGTCAGGGGGACGATCGTCCCGGCGAGTCCGCCGGTGGCTACGACCTTCGGCCTCCGGCCGGTCGGCCACTCCGCCTGAATCCGGCCGACCAGGCCGTCCACGGCGTCGGCGGTGCCGAGCAGAACGCCGGCGCGGATGCACTCCTCCGTCCGTCGTCCGATCACCCGCTCCGGTGGGCGCAGTTCGGTGGCGGGCAGCTTTGCCGCCCGGCGGCTGAGTTGATCGGCCGATGTACGCAGCCCCGGCATGATGACGCCGCCGATGAAGCGACCATCGGCGGTGATGCAGTCGAAGGTGGTCGCGGTGCCGAAATCCACCACGACGGTGTCGCAGCCGTACCGATCGATCGCCGCGAGGGCGTTGATAATGCGGTCCGCGCCGACGGTGAGCGGTTCCTCGACGTCCAGCCGGATGGGGAGCGGCGATGACGCGGTCACGGTGTGGACCGGCACGCCAGCCAGGCGGCGAACTCCCTCGGACAGGCTCTCGGTGACGCCCGGGGCGACCGACGCGACGATGGCGGCCTTGATCTCATTGGGCGAGTGGCCGGCGTGGAGGAGGAAGGCGCCAAGCGCGATGCTCCACTCGTCCGGGGTCCTGGCCGGATCGGTGGTGAGACGCCACTGGCCGGAGAGGCTCTCCCCGCGGAAGAGGCCGACGGTGATTTCGGTGTTACCTGCGTCGAGGGCGAGCAGCATGGCCGAGCAAGGTACTCCGGGTGGATGGTCTCACAAGGGCCGGGGATTCACTCCGCGGCCGGGACGACGCCCCCCGAGCGGACCGGGGTGATCCGGCCGCCGGCTTCGCCGACCAGCAGGGCGCCGTCGGGTGCAACGCCGATGGCGATGCCCGGCACGGGTGCGACGAGCCGCCGCCCACGGAGCACATCCCGCTCACCGAAGGCGGCCAGTTCCCCGGACGTCAGCGGGCCCTGCCGCTCGCCGGCGGCGGCGACCGCCTCCGCCACCGGCTCCGCGATCGCCTCCGGGGTAACGTCGCGCGCCACCGTCCGAAGCGCGACGGCGAGTTCTTCAATGGCCGGGGAGAGCGGATTCGAGAGGTTGAGCCCCACGCCAATCGCGATCCAACCGAGGTCGTTCCCCTGCCAGCGGGCCTCGCAGAGGATCCCCCCGACCTTCCTGGTGCCGAGCATCAGGTCGTTGGGCCACTTGATGCCCAGATGGACTCCGGTCACGCATGCTTCCACCGCGCCCGCGACCGCGAGCGCCGCGCGGAGGCTCAAGACCTCCACTCCGGCATCGCCCGGCGGACGGCAGAGCACGCTGAGCCAGAGGCCGCCGAGTGGCGACTCCCAGCCTCGGCCGCGACTCCCCCGCCCCGCTGTCTGCACCCGGGCGGCAACCGCGGCGCCGGCGGCGGCGCCCTCTCCGGCGAGCCGGTGGATGAGGTCCTGGGTAGAGGGCAAGGTGTCGAACCAGCGGATGGTCATGCCGTCCTCACCCGAGGGTGAAGAAGTCGCGCCGGGTCACCCACAGGAGGAAGAGTCCGAACGCGATCCGGTACCAGGCGAAGACGGCGAAACTGTGATGCGCTACGTACCTGAGCAGGCTTCGGATCACCACGAGCGCGGAAAGGAACGACACCAGGAAGCCGACCGCGAAGAGCGGGATGTCGCCGGCATTGAGAAGGTGCAGGCTCCTGACCAGGTCGAAGGCCACGGCGGCAGCCATCACCGGGACCGCGAGGAAGAAGGAGAATTCGGTTGCCGTGGTCCGCGAGAGCCCCAGCACGTAACCGCCCATGATCGTGGCGCCTGAGCGTGAAATCCCGGGGACCAGGGCCAGAATTTGCGCCAGGCCGATACCCAGCGCCCTCCGGGGCTCGATGTCGGCGGCGTCGGTCACGGTGGCCACGGGCCGCCACCGCTCGATCAGCAGGATGAGGATGCCGCCGGCGATGAACGCGGCGGCGACCACGACCGGGGTGAAGAGGTGGGCCTTGATGATGTGGTAGCTGGACGCGCCGACGATCGCCGCGGGCGCGAAGCCGAGCAGGAGGTTGGTGGCGAACCGTCGGCTTGCCGGTTCGCGGGCCAGAGTCCGCGCCACGCTCAGAAACCTGGCCCGGTAGAGCCAGACGACGGCGAGGATCGCGCCGAGCTGGATGAAGATCTGGAAGGTCTTGGCCCGCTCGCCCACGAAGCCGAGCCAGTGGCTCGCGACGATCAGGTGGCCGGTGCTGGAGATCGGCAGGAACTCGGTGAGGCCCTCGACAATGCCGAGCGCGACCGCCGCACCCAGCTCGGCCGGCGTCATCCAGCGACCTCGGCATAGAGCGCCTCGTACATCGGCACCACCTGCTCGGAGGCGAAGGTCCGGGCCTTGGCGATGGCCGCCTCACGGAAGGCCTGGAGCCGAGCCGGCTGCTGCAGCACTTCCACGGTGCGCCGGGCCATCGCTTCGACCGAGCCGGGGGGCTCGAGAATGCCGGAGATGCCGTCGTCGATCACCTCCGGGAGCCCGCCGGCACGGCTGGCCACCGCCGGCGCGCCGCAGGCCATGGCTTCGAGGGCGGCGAGGCCGAAGGACTCGGTCTGCGACGGCAGCAGGAACAGATCGCTCGCCTGCAGGATGTTCGCCACGCGGTCGAGGCGGCCGAGGAACCGGACCCGGTCGGCCACGTCGAGGTGCTCGGCCTCGCGCTCGGCCTCGCCCCGCTCGGGCCCGTCGCCCACCATGAGAAGCGTGGCGGGAACGGCGCGGTTCACCCGGGCGAAGATCCGGACCACGTCCTTGACCCGCTTCACTTCGCGGAAGTTGGAGACGTGGGTGAGGACCCGGTGGCCGGCCGGCGCCAGCGCGTCACGGCAGGCGGCGTTGTCCGGGTGGTACTCCTCGAGATTGACGAAGTTCGGGATGACCCGGATGTCGCACGAGACGCAACCGAAGGTCCGGTGGGTCTCGTCCCGCAGGAAGCTGGACACCGCGGTCACCAGGTCCGAGTGCTCGATCGAGAAGCGGGTGATCTCGAAGAACCCCGCCTCCTGCCCCACCAGGGTGATATCGGTTCCGTGAAGCGTGGTGATCACCGGGACCACCCGTTCGGGCCGGAGCATCTCCCGTGCGAGCCACGCGGTGGTGGCGTGAGGGATCGCGTAGTGCACGTGCAGCACATCGAGTGCCTCACGCTTCGCCACTTCGTACTGCTTGGAGGCGAGCGCCAGGCTGTAGGGGAAGTGATCGAACAGAGGGTACCGTGCGCCGGTGGTGTCCACCTCATGGAAGAACACCCGTTCCGCATAGCCTCTGAGCCGGAACGGCGAGGCATACGAGATGAAATGCACCTCGTGTCCGCGGGCGGCGAGGGCGAGGCCGAGCTCCGTGGCGAGCGCGCCGGAACCGCCATAGGTCGGGTAGCAGGTGACGCCGATTCTCATGATCGCTCCGGGCCGGAAGCTAACAGGTCACGCGGTCTTCCACGCGCGCCAGCGCGCCGCGATTTCGGCCGCGACCTCCTCCGGCGGGCGAGTCGCGTCGAGGGTGAGCACCGCGCCCTCGAGCTGGTGGCGGAACCAGGTCATCTGCCGCTTGGCGTACTGCCGCGTGGCCGTCGCCACCGCCTCCGCCACGCTCTCGCGGCTGCGCTGGCCCTGCAGGTACTCGACCGCTTCACGGGGACCGATGGCGTCGAGCCCGGGCGCGCCAGCCGGGACCCCCTCCGCCAGCACGGCCGCGGCCTCCTCGATCAGCCCCCGCCGGACCATCTCCTCCGCCCGGGCATGGATGCGTGACACGAGCACCGACCGGGGTGCGGTCAGCACCACGTACCAGGGCCGGATCGCCGCGCGACCCCTGGCCCGCTCCTGCCAGTGGCGGAGCGAGTACCCGGTGAGCAGCGCGATCTCGATGGCCCGGGCGGCGCGCTGGCGCCCGCCGGTCCGGAAACCGGGGTCGAGGCGCGCGGCCCAGCGCACCAGCTCCGGGGCATCCAGCGCGGCCACCATCGCAGCGAGCTGCCGGCGACGGTCTGCGTCGAGCAGCGGCTCCTCGAACAGACCGTCGGCGAGGGCCCGCACATAGAGTCCGGTACCGCCCACCACCACCGGCATCCGGCCCCTCACCTCGATGTGCGCGATCCAGCCCGGCGCCTCCCGGGCGAAACGGCCGGCGCTGTAGCGCTGGCCGGGATCCACCAGGTCGAGGCCGAAGTGCGGCACCCGCGCGAGCCACTTGCGCGGCGGCTTGGCAGTGCTGATGTCGAGGCGACGGTAGACCTGGCGAGAATCTGCCGACACCACCTCCAACGGCCAGTGCTCGGCGAGCGCGCAGGCGACCGCGGTCTTGCCGATCCCGGTCGGGCCGAGGAGGACCGGGGTCTCGATGGCCGGCGGGACCGTGCTCACCGGCGGCCGAACCGCCGCTCCAGTTCCTCCCGAGGCAGCTGGACGATGGTCGCGCGGCCGTGCACGTCGTGCGGCGGCAGCGAGCAGGCGAACAGCCGCGCCAGCAGGGCGGCGCGCTCGCGCTCGTCGAGGCTCTCGCCCCCCTTCACAGCGGCCCGGCAGGCGTAGGTGGCGGCGAATCGTTCCAGCCGGTTGGCCCACCCGCCGAAGCGGCCCCGCGCCAGGTCGGCGATCATCTCGCGGAAGCAGCGAGCCGCGTCGAATCGGGGATGCGGCGACGGCACCGCATGAAGCGCGACCGTCCGCCCGCCGAACGAAGAGACCTCGAAGCCGACGCGCTCCAGCGACCCGGCGTACGCCTCGACGGCATCGAGTTCCTCATCGTTCAGGTCGAGCGTGAGTGGCAGGAGCAGCCGCTGGGCCGGGAGCCCGCCGGTCTCGAGCCGGCGCATGACCGACTCGTAGATCACCCGCTCATGGGCCGAGTGCTGGTCCACGAACACCACCCCCTCGGGGCCCTGGTAGACGAGGTAGGTGTTGAACAGCTGGAACACCGGCTCCCAGGTGGCCTCCGGCCGGATCGCGGATTCGGTCGCCCCGGATTGGGTCGCGTCCGGCGCGAAGAGCGCGAACCCGGGGTCGTCGCCCGCCTGGGCGTCTGCCGGAGGCGCCCAGCTCCGTCCGCCCTCGGCCTCGACCGACGTGGCGCCGACCTGCGCGGCGGCCTCCAGTTTGCCCAGCGCATCCCGCACCGCCTCTTCCACCATCCGCTCGACGCCGATCCGGTCGCGGAAGCGCACCTCGAGCTTGGCAGGATGCACGTTGACGTCCACGTCCTCGGCCGGGGCGCGGATGGACAGGAGCAGCGACGGCCGGTCGCCGGGGTGAATCGCCGAGCGGTATCCCGCTTCGGCGGCGCGCACCAGGAAGTTGTCTCGGAAGGGCCGGCCGTTGATGAACAGCTGGGTACGGCGCCCGGTCGGCTGGGCGTCGGCGGGACGCTGGATGAACCCGGTGATCTCGAACGCCCCGGCAGCGTAGGCCACGGGGACCAGGCCGCGGGCCAGCGAACTGCCCCACACCGCGTCCAGCCGCTCATCGAGCGCCTGGCCGGGCGGCACGACGAGGCGGCTGCGGCCGTCGAGATACAGCTCGATCCCGACCGCGGGATGCGCCAGCGCGATGGTGGCGACCGCCTCCCACGATGCGCGGGACTCGCTGGAGGCCGAACGCAGGAACTTCCGTCGCGCCGGGGTGTTGAAGAACAGGCTCTGCACGGAGACGCTCGTGCCGCGCTGCCGGGCGACGTCCGCCACCCGTTCGATCCGGCCGCCGTTCACCTCGACCTCGGTGCCGACTCCTTCCCCGTCGCAGGTAGCGAGCCGCAGGCGGGAAACGGACGCGATGGCAGGCAGCGCCTCTCCCCGAAAGCCGAAAGACCGCACTCCGATCAGGTCGGCAGCCGAGCGGATCTTGCTGGTCGCATGACGGTCCAGCGCGAGCACGGCATCCTCGCGCCCCATGCCACAGCCGTCATCGCTCACTTCGATCCGGGTCTTGCCGCCCTGTTCCAGTTCGATCCGGATCCGGGTGGCGCCCGCATCGATGGCGTTCTCCACCAGTTCCTTGACGGCCGACGCGGGGCGTTCGACCACCTCGCCGGCGGCGATCTGGTCGGCGACCGTGTCGGGCAGGATCTGGATGCGTCGTGGCATGGATGAAGAGAAGATAGCCGCCGTGAATTGTGTTACTGCGCCGCCGCCCGGGGAATCGCCACCAGGTCCGCCGCGGGAACCCATCCCTCCTGCCCTCCGGCCGACTCGAGCAGGACCCAGCCGCGCCGCTCCTCCAGCGGCTCTACCACCTCCATGATCCCCAGCTCACCCACTCCAGGTGCCCGCTCGTGGGGCGCGAGGCGAAGAGCTTGGCCGGCTTCGGCCACGGCAAGCGGCCTGTCGTACCAGCGTCTGAGCCCTGCGCTCGCCGTGAACAGCAGCAGGGAGCCGGCGATGAGCACCAGCCAGCGCCCCCGGATCCGGCGCTCCAGTGCGACGGCGCCCCACCCCACGATCCAGGTCACGACGCCCACCAGCCAGAGCTCGTTGGGAGTCATGGGCGAGGCCCAGAGCGCGACGGCGGCGACATTCCCGGCCGGTGGCACCAGCCCCAGCGCCCGTCGGACCGATCGGTCCCGCGGCAGGAGCCGGGCCGCCACGGTCCAGGCCACCAGGGCCCCCGCGTCTTCGCCGGCGCGATACCGCGCCGCGCCGAGGTTGAACCAGCGGTCCGGCATGCCGGGGCCGGCGGCGGCGGCCTGCTCGAACCCCGCGACCGCGAGCCGATATGCCCCGGCCTCGTACAGCTGGACGGGAGCCACCTGGCCGGTCGCAGCGGACGCGCCGCCCGAGAGCAACACCGTCAGGGTGAGTCGCTGGCGGAGCGAACGCCCGCGGCGGGGCGTGGTGCCCTGGAGTCGCTTGACGACCAGTTCGGTATCGCGAAGCAGCTCGGCGCCATCCCCTGGTGTGGCGCTGAACCGCGCCGCCCGGTAACGATCCAGGAGGCTGCCGATTCGCTCCGCGGTGTCGCGAGGAACACCGGCATCCTGGAGGGCTGAGGCTGTGGCCCGCGGACCGCCCACCGAGCCCAGGATTCCGGTGACGCGGCGATGGAGGTCGTCCTCGGCCGCCTGCAAGGCGTCAGATGGCGGGGCCGGCGTTCGGGTCACCCGGGGCCTGGGCGCCTCGCGGGGGCGTCGCGCAAGCGCGGCGAGTGGGCCGAGCAGCAGCAGGGACCACCACACGACCGGTGGCAGGGAGCCGCGCAGCCGGTCGGCCGGGGCCTCCCGGTCGCTGAGCCGTATCGGCGGAGGCTCGGCCCTGGCAATCGCACGGTCGGTGGCGGGGGAAACCACCAGGCTGGCGGCAAGCGAACCAGCCACCTGGTATCGCCCAGCCGCGGGATCGAAGAAGGGGTAACGGAGGGCGGGAATGACCATCGTCCCCGATGAATCAGGGATAAGGAGGTACCGGAACATCTTGACCCCCGCCATCCATCCTTCCCCCAGCTTCGCCGCCTCGGTCGAGCCCTCAGCGTACACCCGCAGGCCCCGGGGCCATGCCACCAGTGGCGGTGGCCAGAGTGCGACGTTGCCCGCTCCCCGAACCGTCACGACGAAGGAGACCGCGTCCCGCTGGCGGGTGACCGCCGGCCTGAGCTCGGCGGAAACGGCCATTCGCTGGCCCACCGCGCCGACGAACGCCGGCTCGCGCCCATCGGCGGGGAGCGCGGCCACGCGGAGTTCGCTGGGCTGACTGGCCTGTTCGAAGCGCTCTTCCTGGCTGAAGAACTGGAAGCTCAACGGCACGCTGTAACTGAGCCGCGCGGGCGGGATGGCCAGGGTTCCTTCGCTCAGCGGGAACGCCACCTGGTGCCGGATGAACAGGTCGTAGGTGCGGCCGTTGACCACCCGGCTGGCGGCAATCCCCGCCGACGCCGGCTGGGCGTAGGACCACAGCCCTTCCAGCTGCGGCGGTTCGAGTGAGGCCGCGCGGCGCAACCGTTGCCGCAGCCCCCGCTCGAACCAGGCGATGGTGACGACATCCACCTGCTCGCCGGTCGTGACGGTACTGTCCGACAGTGCGACCGACACTCCCGCCTCGCCGAGCGCCGGGGGAGGAGGCGCGCGTTCCACCATCCGCGCCACTCGTGGTGTCGTCCCCGCGGCGATGGCGGCGGGAGCCGCCCCGAGAATCGTGACGGTTACCGGGTCGGCCACCGCGAAGGCGATCCCCTGCCGCGCCGAGAGGGGCCCGATGCGCCACTCCCCCGGCGTCACGGCGCGGAGCCGCAATTCCACCACGGTCGACCGGCTCCCAACCCCGGGCCCTCCGGGGGTCACCTCAGTCCGCTCGGAGCGACCCTCGAGCTCGAACCCGCCGAGAGGGGGGAGATCCACCCGGATCGCATCGGGCGACGAGCTGACCGCCCGGATCGTCAGCGTGACCGTCCCGCCCGGGACGACCCGGTCGCGATCCACCGAGAGCATGATGGT
>JAOUIC010000377.1 GCA_029884275.1 Gemmatimonadota bacterium
CCGGCGGCGAGATCCACGTCGGCATTGATGACGGTGGCGCCACCGCCGGTCACATTGACCTTGATGTTGTGCAACCCCTTCGGGACGCTGAGGTAGCCGGAGAACTGCTTGTACTGCACGTCGGTCAGCACGGTCTGGCCATCCACCAGGACATCCACGTTGGGGGCGTCGGGCGAGGCGTGGACCACCCGGACGAAGGCATTGTTGCCGGGACCATTGCCGTTGCTGCTGTCGTCATCGCTGCAGGCGGCCCCGAGGAGAGCCAGTCCGACCACGGCGAGAGATGCGATTCTGCGGAACACGGTGTCACCTTTAGGTTGAAAGAAAGTGATGGCCGGCCAACCGGCAGCCAGCATTACGTCTAACTTACGTCTAACAAACTAAGCGGACTTCTGGCTAATGTCAAGTATTCGTCGAAGATATTACCTTGACATAAGTTAGACGATGGGCGATATTCGGCCAATGCAATACGATTCCGGCTCAGTGGCGCCCCGGCACCCCGTCAGGGTGGTGAGCGAACGGACCGGACTGAGTCCGCACGTCCTCCGGATCTGGGAGCGGCGCTACCAGGCCGTGACGCCGGCCCGGAGCGAGGGGGGGCAACGACTCTACTCGGATGCCGACATCGCCAGGCTCACCCTGCTTCACCAGGCGAGCGCCGGGGGGAGGAACGTGAGCCATCTGGTGACCCTGCCGGATGCGGCGCTGCTCGAACTGATCGCGGTGCGGGGACAGGTTCCTGACGCTGCGGGGCCCCTCGACGAAGAGCTGGAGGCGTTGGTAACGGAGGGGCTGGAGGCCGTGGAACGACTGGACGGGGAACGCCTCGACTCGCTGCTCCGGCACGCGATGCTGGCTCATGGCGTCGAGGTGACAACCGAGAAGCTGATGGTCCCGCTCCTCAGCCTCATCGGGGAGCGCTGGCACGCGGGCCGGCTGTTGCCGGCCCACGAACACCTCGCCACGGGAGTCATCCATCGGACACTGGCCCGCGTGGCCCATGACTCCGCCACCGGTTCACTCACGCGACCACGGATCCTGGTGGCCACCCCAGCCAGGGAACGGCACGAGCTCGGCGCCATGATGGTGGCGGCCACCGCTGCAACCTGCAACTGGAATGTGCTCTACCTGGGCCAGGACCTCCCGGTGCAGGAGATCGCGCGCGCGGCGGAGCTGGGGATGGCGCGGGTGGTCGCGCTGTCGGTGGTGTATCTCGCCGACGATGCCCAACTGAAGACGGAGCTCCGCTGGCTGGCGTCCATCCTGCCGCCCCAGGTCAGATTGCTGCTGGGGGGCGCTGCGGCGGCCGGATACGCGGAGGCGATCCCACGAGCAACGGTGATCCGCGATCTATCGGCGCTGCGGGAGCTGCTGCGACAGGAGGAGCGGCCGGACCGCCGGTAGCCAGGCCGCCGAGAGACTTGCTCGTCCCCCGCCGGCCCCACCGCCTCCGGCCGGGCCCACTTGCGCCCCCAGCAAGCTGACCGGGGAGCGGTATCTTCCCTCCGTTCACCGAAGGATTCCCGAGAATGGAACGACGCATCCTGCTCACCGGCGCGACCGGCTACGTCGGCGGCCGCCTGCTCGCCGCGCTCGAGCGCGAGGGCCGGATCGTGCGATGCCTCGCCCGCCGGCCGGAGTTCCTCCGGCAGCGGGCTGCCGCCTCCACCGAGGTGGTCGCGGGCGACGTGCTGGATCCCGGTACACTGCCGGCCGCACTCCAGAACGTCGACACCGCGTTCTATCTGGTCCACTCGATGGGCTCGAGCGAGTCGTTCGAGGATGCCGACCGCACCGCGGCCGAAAACTTCGCCCGCGCCGCCCGCGATGCGGGGGTGCGGCGGGTGATCTACCTCGGCGGCCTGGGCCAGGGCGGCGATCTCTCGCCGCACCTCGTCAGCCGGCAGCAGGTCGGCCAGATCCTGCGCCAGTCCGGCGTCCCGACCGTCGAACTGCGCGCCTCGATCATCCTGGGCTCCGGCAGCGTGTCGTTCGACATGATCCGCTCGCTGGTCGAAACCCTCCCGGTGATGATCACCCCCAGCTGGGTGGCCACCCCAACCCAGCCGATCGGCATCGAAGACGTGATCGCCTATCTGCGGGAAGCCATTGATCTGCCGCCGGCAGGCAACGCGGTCTTCGAGATCGGGGGACCGGACCGGGTCTCCTATGGCGACCTGATGCGGGAATACGCCCGCCAGCGAGGGCTCCGGCGCCTGCTGATCCCCGTCCCGCTGCTGACCCCGCGCCTGTCGAGTCTCTGGCTCCGGCTGGTGACGCCGGTGTACGCCCGGGTGGGCCGCGCGCTGGTGGACGGGCTCCGGAACGAGACCGTGGTGCGTGACGACGCCGCGGCCAGGGCCTTCGCGGTGCGCCCACTGGGGATGCGCCAGGCGATGGCGCGCGCGCTGGCGAACGAGGACCAGGAATTCGCCGCCACCCACTGGTCCGATGCGCTGTCGTCGGCCGGCCCGTCGCATCGCTGGGGCGGGGTGCGCTTCGGCACCCGCCTGGTGGATACCCGCTCGGTCACCGTGAACTGCGCCCCGGCCGAAGCCTTCGCGCCGATCCGTCGCATCGGCGGGCAGAACGGGTGGTACCACGCCAACCTGCTTTGGCGGATTCGCGGCGCGATCGACCTGCTGGCCGGAGGGCCGGGCCTCAGGAGGGGACGCCGAAACGCCGAGCAGTTGTCCCCCGGCGATCCGCTCGACTTCTGGCGGGTGGAGGCGGTAGAGCCCGACCGCCTGCTCCGCCTCCACGCGGAGATGCGGCTGCCGGGACGGGCCTGGCTGCAGTTCGAGGTCAGCAGCAGCGAAGGGCGGACGGTCATTCACCAGACCGCCCTGTTCGATCCGCTGGGGCTGCTGGGCCAGGCCTACTGGTACGCGCTCTGGCCGGTGCATCAATACGTCTTCGGTGGCATGCTCGGCGCGATCGCCCGCGCCGCGACCGCCGGTAGACCGTGACCACCTCGGGCAACAGACCTGCGTCGCTGCCAATGGTCACGACCCCCGACCTCCGCATCCACCTCCCCCAG
>JAOUIC010000378.1 GCA_029884275.1 Gemmatimonadota bacterium
GGCTTCCACCGCTGTGTTCAGGATCTCGACGATCATCACCAGTAGCCAGGACGCGACGAGCAGCAGCCGCTCCAGGTTCGATTGCCCGAGCCACAGGGCCAGCGGAACCAGGAGAAGGGCCAGTACCACTTCCTGCCGGAAGGCTTCCTCGCCGCGCCACGCGACGGCGAGTCCCGCGGCCGAGTAGCCCGCCGCATCGAGGAGCCGTCGCAGGCCGCGTTTACCTAGCTTCGCCATATTCTTGATTTCGTTCCGGAAAAATGGATGCCTGCCCGCGGGGGGAGAGCGCGGATCCCCCAATGCTAGACTCCCGGCGCAAGCCGGCGAGAGCATATCCAATTATTCCGGCCAGGCGACGATCGTGGCGTACCTCATCGGCACTGACGAACCCGCGGGCAAGGCCGTCCGGCGCGTGCTGCGCGAGCAGAACGCCCGGATACTGGCGCTGCTGTCCCAGTGGACCCAGGATCCCGCCGACGCCATTCACCGGGCCCGCCAGGGCTGCAAGCGGGCACGTGCCGTGGCCCAGCTGCTCAAGCCATCGCTGCCCTACGTGGCCAGCGTCGAGAACACCTTCTACCGCGACATCCAGAAGCGCGTGGCCTACGCCCGGGATGCCGAGGCGCTCGTGGAGGCCCTCGACTACCTGGAGATCGGCGTCACGGAGCCCCGCCTCGCGGAATCGGTGGCCATGCTGCGGGAGTCGCTGATGGCCCGGGCAGTCCGGGAGCTGGAGGCGCACAGGGCCAGCCTGTCCGACCAGATCGAGCTGGCCTGCCAGCTGCTGGGCGAGGCCGAACGCCGCCTGGAGCGGCTGCCCGCATCGGACCTGCGCCGGCGGGACCTCCGGCGCGGAGCGGATCTGAAGTGGGAGCGGTGTGTTGCCGGCTTTTCGACCTTGCACGAGGGTTCCGCTGCAGCCGCTTTTCACGCCTGGCGACGCCAGGTGAAGTACGCGGCCAACCAGACCCAGCTGCTCGCCAGCCTGGCCCCTGCGCGCGCCCTGACCATCGGCCCGCGTCTCCGCGAACTGGCGTCGCTGCTGGGCCACGCCCAGGATCTGGAGCTGCTCGAGATCCTGCTCAGGCAGCAGCCTGACGCGCTGCGCATCGACACCCACGTGCAGCGGCTCCGGCGGCTCATCGCCGCGTCGCTTGTCCAGCTCCGGCACAGGGCCCTGCAGGTTGGCGGGGAACTCTTCGGGCCCGAAACGCACTGGCCGGCTGATTCCTCCGGGCCATCCGTAACAGAGCAGCAACACTCCGGTAAAGGGCCTGCAACGCAGACCCGGGACGATCCACGCTCCGGTTCAAGGCGCGTGATTCCTGATCGTGACCCGCATCCTTCTCGTCGACGGCAATACCGATGACCGTGAATGGGTCCGCGATCGCCTGAAGGCCGTCGGCCACGACCTCGTCTGAGCGAGCGACGCCCCGACGGCCGTCGACAGGCTGGAGCAGGTCTGGCGGCGCCGGAACGGCATCGGGGAACGCACCGTCGATGTCCACGTCCGCCGGCTGCGGGCGGCCCTGAAGCCCCACTCCTGCGAGAACCTCCTCCAGACCGTCCGGGGCTTCGGTTACCGTTTCGGGTGATTCGGCCCTTTCCGGGCCTCCCGGTGTCACAATCCCGCCCGCGGCCGTTGAGCTCGTAACAGGTTTGTAATACAAGCCTGTTGCAATACTCCGCAACACCAATGTGACGGAACAGCATGGGCGCACGCAGGATTCTGGTGGTCGAGGACGAGGCGCCGATCCGGCAGATGATCGCCTTCAA
Source organism: Gemmatimonadota bacterium (assembly GCA_029884275.1). GTDB lineage: Bacteria > Gemmatimonadota > Gemmatimonadetes > Gemmatimonadales > GWC2-71-9 > JADJOM01. Next base: position 1,777 of record JAOUIC010000378.1, read on the forward strand.
CCTCAGCAGGGCGGGCTTCGAGGTGGAGGAGGCAGGGGACTGTTCCACGGCCCGCCTGCGGATCGCGGACTCCCGTCCCGACCTCCTGCTCGTCGACTGGATGCTGCCGGATTCCAGCGGCCTCGAGTTGACGCGGACCCTCCGCCGGGAGGAGGCCAACCGGGAGATGCCCATCATCCTGCTCACCGCCCGGGCGGAAGAACGCGACAAGATCCTGGGGCTGGACGGCGGTGCCGACGACTACATCACCAAGCCGTTTTCCCCGCGGGAACTCCTTTCCCGGATCAACGCCGTGCTGCGCCGCGCGGCACCGGCATCCGACGAGCCGCTCGTCGCCGGCGACCTGCGTCTCGATCCGGTCAGCCACCGCGTGTATGTGGGCGACCGGGAAATCGGCCTCGGACCCACCGAGTACCGGCTCCTCAAGTTCCTCATGGAAAACGCGGACCGCGTGTACAGCCGCACCCAGCTGCTCGACTCCGTGTGGGGCCAGAACGTCTATGTCGAGGAGCGGACGGTGGACGTGCACGTGCGCCGGCTGCGGAAGGTCCTCGAGGAGTTTCACGTGGACCGCTACATCCAGACGGTCAGGGGCGCCGGCTACCGCTTTTCCGTGCGCTGACCGATGCCCAAGGTCTGGACCTGGACCCTCTTCTGGTACGGCGTCGCGCTGGTCGCCGGTGGCCTCGTGGGCTTTCTGTACGACCGCACGACGCTTGGCGTACTGGTCATCGCCCTCGGCCTCCTCGTCTGGCATCTCTACAACCTGTTCCGTCTCGAGCGCTGGCTGGCCACCGGCACGATCGCCGAGATACCGGATGGCAATGGCGTCTGGCCGCCGGTGTTCGCCAAGGTCCAGTTCATCAAGAGCAAGATGAAGCGCCGGGGCAAGCGCTTCCGGAAGCTCGTGAAGGAACTGCGCGCGTCCACCGAGGCGTTCCCCGATGGCGGCGTGATCCTCGGCCCGAACCACGAGATCATCAACTACAACCAGGCCGCCCGCGTCCTTCTCGGGCTGAAGAGCCGCAGGGACCGTGGCCAGCGCATCGAGAATCTCCTCCGCTATCCCGACTTCGTGGAGTACCTGAACAACCCTGGCGACAGGCAGGCCGTTGATATTCCGTCCCCCGCCGGTGGCGATACCTGGTTGTCCTGCCGGCTGATTCCCTACGGTCCGGAGCAGACCCTGCTGCTCATCCGGGATGTGAGCCAGCGCGTGAAGATCGAGAGGGTCCGGCGGGATTTCGTCGC
>JAOUIC010000379.1 GCA_029884275.1 Gemmatimonadota bacterium
CGCTCGATCATCAAGTCGCTCGACGAGGTCCGGCTCACCACCCGTGTCGCCGACGCGCGCACCGTGAAGCCCGAACGGCGCCGGGACGAGCGGCTGGTCGAGCTCGACTTCCGGGATCCCGCCAAGCGGGTCCAGACCATCGCCGCCCTCGAGCGCCAGATGAAGGAGGCCGCGGCCAACCTCGAGTTCGAGCTGGCCGCGATGCTGCGCGACCAGGTCAACGAATTGCGCGCCCTGGATGCCCCCGATGTTCACCGGGAACTCGGCCGGAAGCGGGCGTGAGGCGGCCGCTGACCGAGGAGGAACTGGTGGCGGCCGGCGAGTCGCTCGGCGCGGCGCTCGAGTCCGGAGCGGTGGTGACGCTCGAGGGAGATCTCGGGGCCGGGAAGACCACGTTCGCGCGCGCCATCTCGCGCGGGCTCGGGGTCCGCGAGGGGGCGACCAGCCCGACTTACGCGCTGGTGCACCGCTACATGGGCCGTCGGGGGCCGGTGTTCCATGTCGACTGTTACCGGCTCCACTCGCCGGAGGAGAGTCAGGACCTGGACTGGGCCGGGCTGACCGAAGAGGGGGATGTCCTGCTGGTCGAATGGCCCGAACGGGCCGGGCCGTGGCTCCCGACCCCCAGCCACCGGTTCCGCCTGGGACATGCGGCCGATCCCGGGCGCCGTCACCTCGACCGGCTGCGCTGATGCTGCTCGCGATCGACACTGCCACCGACCGGGCGTCTGTCGCTGCCGGCGGGATGAACGCGGTGCCCGCCCAGGAGTCCATCGTTGGGGCGCGACGTCACGCCGCGCAGATCCTGCCGATGGTCGAGGCGTGCCTGAGCCGAGCGGGGGCCGGCGTCCAGAGCCTGGATGGGATCCTGCTCGCCGACGGGCCGGGCAGCTTCACCGGCCTCAGGGTCGGAGCCTCGGTGGCGAAGGCCCTGGCCCGGATCCGGCCGGTTCCGGTGTGGATCGCGCCGTCACTCCTCGTCTGCGCCGCCGGCGTCGGCGCCGGCCCCGGGGAAACCGTTGTCGCGGCGAGCGACGCGCTGCGCGGCGACCTGTTCGTCGCGGCATACCGGTTCGAGGGGGGCGGGATCGTCACACTGATGCCGCCGACCGTGCGCCGCCTGACCGACATCCTCGCCGCGCTTCCCCGGACGGCGCACTTCTGCGGTCCCGCGGCACCGAAACTCGGCGCGCCCCCGACCTGGCCGGCGGCGGCCGAACTGTTCGGGATTCTCGAGCGCGGCTGTGCCCGCCTGGTGCCGGACATCGCGGCCTGGGAGCCGGACTATGGCCGGCCGGCCGAGGCCCAGGCCAAATGGGAGCGAGAACATGGACGTCCCCTGGACCATTCGCGAGGCCACGTCCCGTGACGTCGCGGCCGCGGCTGCGCTCGAACGGCGTTGCTTCTCCGATCCCTGGAGCGAGGCGTCGATTCGCGAGACGTTCGCCGGCCCCGGCATGCTCAACCTGGTCGCGGTGCGCGGCGATATGCTCGAGGGGTATGTCATCGCCCATGCCATCGCCGGGGAGGCCGAGATCCTGAATCTGGCCGTCGCGCCCGAGGTGCGGGGCCGCCGCCTCGGTGGCCGGCTGCTCGATGCGATGCTGCAGCACCTTCGCCAGGCGGCGGTCCGGCAGGTGTTTCTGGAGGTCCGGGAGAGCAACGCCGCCGCGACGGGGTTGTATCTCTCGCGCGGGTTCGAGCAGGTCGGACGGCGGGCAAGGTACTACCGGCGCCCGGAGGAGGACGCCATCGTCCTGCGGCTGGGCCTGGAGCGACCTGCGTGATCAAGGTACGGTGGCAGTAGATTTGGGTTATTAGGCTGGCGTCCCCCGGTGCTATCCTCGGGACCGGTCTGCCGGACAATGCTCATCTTCAACGCAGCGGAGGGTCCCGTGAGTCGCAGTCTCAACAAGGTGATCCTGATCGGCAATCTGGGACAGGATCCGGAAGTGCGCAGTACCGCCAATGGCGGGCGTGTGGCCAACTTCAGCATGGCCACCAGTCGGCAATGGAGCGGGCAGGGGGGCGACAAGCAGGAAAAGACCGAGTGGCACCGGGTGGTGGCCTGGAACAACGCCAAGGGTGGCGGATCCGGACTCGCCGACATCGTGGAGCGCTACTGCAAGAAGGGCGACAAGGTGTACGTCGAAGGGCGGATCGAATATCGGTCCTGGCAGGACCGCGAGGGACAGACCCGGTACACCACCGAGATCATCGCCCAGGATCTGATCCTGCTCTCGGGTCGAAGCGGTGGCGGCGAAGGCGGCTCGCCGGCACCCAAGGCTGCGGCCAGCGCCCCGGCGGCCAAGGCGGGCAAGGAAGGTGAGTCCTTCGATGACTTCCCGGAGGCCTTGGACGGCCAGGACGACGACCTGCCCTTCTAGGCGGTGCCGCCGGCGGGCCAAAAGTCACGGTTTTCGCCGGCCGCTCGGATCGCATCGCACGAGACTGTAGGGACTTAGCGGCGCGCCTCTCATGTAGTCTGTGAGTGGCGCGCCCGAGGCCTATGTCATATATTGGGTTGTCCCATTCCTCCCATGATCGAGGGTAGCGAGATGAACCCCTCCGTCCGGCGGTGCCTCGGGGTCTTTGGCCTGGCGCTGCTCGCGCCGGCTTCGCTGATCGCCCAGGATGCCGCTTCCGAGTCTCACACGGTCAAACGGGGTGATACCCTGTGGGACCTGGCCCGGCAGTACCTCAACGATCCGTTGCTCTGGCCTGAGCTGTACCGGCTGAACACCGATGTGGTGGAGGATCCGCACTGGATCTACCCCGGCGAGATCCTGCGGCTCGGCGGGGCTCCGGGCATGGCGGCGGTTCCGGCCCAGGACACACCAATCGAGGCTCCGATCGCGGTGGTTCCCGCCGACACGGCACCGATGGTCGAGGCGCCGGCCGACGGCGCGGCCCCGGCCGACAGCGCGGCCCCGGCGCTCGCAGAGCCGGATGTCGGCGAAATCACCGCGGTAGCGGATGCCCCGGAGGCGGAGCCGGTGGATCTCTCCCCGCTGACCGGGGCG
>JAOUIC010000380.1 GCA_029884275.1 Gemmatimonadota bacterium
CGTGGCGCGCGTAACGCACCAGGTCGCGGTCACGCCCCGACGCCGGGCCATCCGAGGAGGCCTCGTAATGCGGCGCCGGCGGCGGCGACACGGCGACGACCGGCATCCGGCTCAGCCGCCAGCCCACGATCGGCGCACCGGCGGCGGCAATACCAAGGAAGAGGCGCAGCGTCAGGACCGTCACGGCAAGCTCTCCCCGGGTAGATACCAGCCGCTCAGCAGCAGCTCGACCTCGAGCCGTTCACTCGCCTCGGGTCCGGCCGCGGGATCCTGCGCGACGAGGCGGATCGCTTCCGGTACCAGGACCACGGTACCCCGTCCCAACGCCGCGACGATGTCGACGGCCCCGCGGAAGTCCGTCGCCAGCCGCGCCCGCGCCGTCAGACGGCCGAGCTGCCCCACGGTAGTGGAATCCGGCAGGGCATCCACGCTCAGGACCTCGGCCCGGTGCCGTCCCGCCACCGTACTCAGGCGGCCGGCCAGGTCGCCCAGCGCGGTGCCGGATTCGTACCCGGCGAGCAATCGCGGGGCGAGTCCGGCGACCAGGCCGGCGAGCCTGCCGGCGGAGTCCTCCAGAATCGGCAACTCCGCCACCAGCCGCTGGGTTTCCGACAGCAGGTGATGCTGCTCGATCAGGCGGGCCCGCGTGGCCGTCAGAGTGCGGTGGAGCCACGGCCCCGCACGGAGCGACAGGAGTGCGCCTGCCACGAGCAGCGCTCCCAGCCGGAGCGCATGACGATCGCGGGACGTCACCGGGGGAGCTCCACCAGGAGCAACGGCCCATCGACGGGGACCATGGCCTCGCGCAGTACCACCTGCTTTGGCAGGACCAGCACCGTGTCGGCGAGCCGGGAGAGCACCACGGTGCGCCGGCGCTCGGCGCGCCCGATGGCCTCGACCATCGCTGCCGCCTGGTGCACCTGGCGTCTGGCCTCGACGATGGCCGATCGCGCCGCCGCGAGGCGGGCGAGTTCGCTGCCGACTGCCCGCTCCCGCCGCGAGAGCAGCGCGAGCACGATCAACAGCGTCACCACCCAGAGGGCCGCGACCGCGGTGCCGAGCCGGGCGAGCGACAGCATGGTCCCGCGGTGCCGCCGTGCCCGCTCGGTCGCCGGCAGCAGCGACAGGCCGCACCCGTCCTCACCGGGGACGATGTCCAGCAGCCGGACCGGCGCCGCGCGCGCACCGGCCACGATTGCCTCTGCCAGGACTTCATCCATCGCCACCGCCCGGGCCGATCCGCGGCCGCCGGCGCCGCCGCGAAGCCAGATCGCGTCGGTGGTCAGCGAATGACCGTTCTGCCGGAAGTACCGCGGGCCGCTCCGTGCCACCAGTTCCCGCAGCGCTGCCGGCCGGACCGGCGGCAGATCCGAGAGGGTGCGGCGTTGGAGCAGCGCGGCCCCCACCTCCACCCGCAAGGCCCTCACCCGATGGTGTTCGCGACAGGCCTGCACCAGTTCCGCGAGGATCTGCGTCAATTCCACGGGCGCGGCAAAGGCCCGCTGCATGGTCCACGGCGCCGAAGCCGCCCCGCCGCGTGCCTCGATCTGGCCGGCAGATACCCGCACCTTCAGCACCGCGCTCATTGGTCCTCCCGACGGACCACCGCCAGCCGGCCTTCGGCGGGGATCACCGTGAGCATCGCCGTGGACCGGAGCGGCACCGCCCCCGCGGCGCCCTCGACTCGCACCGTCAGTTCGCTCGGCTGAAAGGCTGCCACTCGACTCAGCCGGTCGTAGTGCGCCAGCAGTGGTGTCTGAAGGGCAGAGGGGAGCGATGAGATCATCTGGTCAACCGTGGTCCATGCCGCGCCGTCGCGCGCCTCGAGCAGGGTGGTCACGACTGCGGGGTCGGCCCCCGGGAGCAGCCGCAGGACGGCGGCGGGGGCGTGGAGCAGGTTGATCCGGCCGTCGCCGCGGACCGTAACAAGCGAAACAACCGGCGCCAGCCGCGCCGAATCGAGTCTGAGTCGCCACCAGAGCGCCTCGACTGCGGGCAACGGCCGCGCACCGAGCACCGCCCGCGCCACCAGGGAATCACCGAACAGTGCCTCGAGGTCCTCCGGCGGCGCGAGGTTCAGCTGCACCCGAGTGCCGGGGTCCTCCCACTCGGCACGGCACCAGAGCGACGGACCAAGCGCCACGGAGTCGAGCCGGCCCGCCCGCAGCAGCTGTCCCGGCCCGGCGGAATCGGCGTAGCGCGCCTGCAGCAGCTCGGCGCATCCCTCGCGCGCCCAGGTGGCCCGGACCAGCCCCAGGCGGTTGCGGCTCGCGTCGAAGCCGGTCCGCAGGAAGCCGAGCCCAACGCGCGTCACGGTGCCGAGCAGGGTGACAAGCCAGAGGGCGAGGAGCAGTGCGGCGCCGCGACGGGTCATCCGCGTGGTCCGATGAGGAGAAGGAGCGTGTCGACCGTCTCACCCCCGAGGCTTGGGCGCGAGATCCGGAGCCGCACCGCGAGCGGTGCACTCACCGGCGAGACCCAGGTCCGGACCCAGCGCGTCGTGGCACCCGGTTCGAGCAGGTAGTCGAACGCGACCGCGGTCACGGAGTCCCGCAGCACCAGCGGATCGGCGTTGGAGGCCGAGGCGATGAAGGCCTCACGCCCCATGCCCAGCGTGATCGTGGCGCGCTCCGACCACCCCTCGGCGCGCGGGAGCCAGGCATCGAAACGCACCCGGTCGGGGGCGCCTTCGAAGGGACCCGCCTCGCCCCCCACCTCCAGTGTCCGGAAGGCGGCGGCGAGCCACCGGTGCGCGTTCCGCTCGCGATCCAGCGCGGTCCGCGTGACGGCCGCCTCCCGAGTGGCCAGCAGCGCGCCCGCAACCAGCTGGTGGCCGATCAGCGCCACCAGCCCGGTCACCAGGATCGCGACCAGCACTTCGATGAGGGTGAAGCCGGACGGACTGACGGTCCGACGGACTGACGGTCCGACGGTCCGGTGGCCGGACGGCCCGTCGCGGCACCTCATGGCAGTTTCCTCGCCGGCCGGTACACCAGGGTGACGAGCAGCGCCTGACCCG
>JAOUIC010000381.1 GCA_029884275.1 Gemmatimonadota bacterium
CTCCTCGAACAGCGACGGCAGCACGATCGCCGACGCTCCCGCCTCCTCGAGCCGCTTCATGTCGTCCAGCCGCTCGGTGAGTGGCGACGACGACGCCATGATCGGGCCCGCCAGCGCGAGGCCCAGATATTCGGTGGAGAGATCAGGCATGGACCACCTCCGCTTTCTCGACCGGCACCGGCGAGCGGGCCAGCTCCTGGTACCGGCGCCATCGCTCCTGGATCCCCTCCTCGGCCGCGGCCAGGAGCATCGCCGCCGCGGCGGGATCGACATGCGTCAGCATGGTGTAGCGAGTTTCATTGTAGGCGTACTTCCGGAATGGCACCGACGGCGGCTTGGAGTCGAGCTGGAAGGGATTTGCTCCCTCCGCCAGCCGGCCCGGGTTGTGGCGGAACAGCGGCCAGTACCCCGACTGCACCGCCAGCTTCTGCTGTTCCAGCCCGTGCACCAGGTCGTAGCCGTGCGCGATGCAGTGGCTGTACGCGATCACCAGCGACGGGCCGTCGAACGCCTCCGCCTCGCGGATCGCCTTGAGCGCCTGGCCGTCGTCCGCTCCCAGCGCGATCTGCGCCACGTACACCCTTCCGTAACTCATGGCGAAAAGCCCGAGGTCCTTTTTCGCAGTGCGCTTGCCGCCCGCGGCGAACTTGGCGACCGCCCCGAGCGGCGTGGCCTTCGACATCTGGCCGCCGGTATTGGAGTAGACCTCGGTGTCGAGCACCAGCAGGTTGACGTTCCGCCCCGAGGCGATCACGTGGTCGAGTCCGCCGAAGCCGATGTCATAGGCCCAGCCATCCCCGCCCACGATCCAGACCGACCGCGGGACCAGCACCTCCGCCAGCGCCGCCAACTCCCGTGCCGCCGCCGAGTCGACCCCGGCAAGTCGCCGCCGCAGCAGGGCCACGCGTGCCCGCTGCTCCGCGATCTCCGCCTCGGTGCGCGGCGTGTCGCCGGTCAGGGCGGCGACGAGCTCGTCGCCCGCCTGCTCGCGCACCTGGTCGAGCAACGCCACCGCCCGCTTCTCCTGCTGGTCCAGCGCCACCCGCATGCCCAGCCCGAACTCGGCGTTGTCCTCGAACAGCGAGTTGGCCCAGCCGGGCCCGCGGCCGTCGCGGTTGACGCTCCAGGGCGTGGTGGGGAGGTTGCCGCCATAGATGGACGAGCAGCCTGTGGCGTTGGCGATCAGCGCCCGGTCGCCGAACAACTGGCTCACCAGTTTGAGATAGGGCGTCTCGCCGCAGCCGGCACAGGCGCCGGAGAACTCGAACAGGGGCTCGAGCAGCTGCACGTCTTTCACCAGGTCGTGGTTGATCTCGCTCCGCGCCACCGGCGGCAGCGAGCGGAAGAACTCCCAGTTGCTCCGCTCCCGTTCCCTGATCGGCGCGTGCGGCACCATGTTGAGCGCCTTGAGCCGCACCTCGCGCTTGTTCTTGACCGGGCAGGCCTCGACGCAGAGCCGGCACCCGGTGCAGTCGTCGGTCGAGACCTGCAGCACGTACTTCCACTCGCCGAACTGACGCCACCGCGCATCGGCCGACTTGAGCCCTGCCGGCGCTTCCGCCAGCGCCTCGGCCTCGCACAGCGCCGACCGGATCACCGCGTGGGGGCAGACCAGCACGCACTTGCCGCACTGGATGCAGATGGACTCGTCCCACTCCGGTACCTCGGCCGCGAGGTCGCGCTTCTCCCATTGGGTGGTCCCGGCGGGCCACTGTCCGTCCGCGGGGATGGCGGAGACGGGGAGGGCGTCGCCTTCGCCCGCGATGAGGCGGGCCGACACCAGCTGCACGAACTCCGGCGCACCCGCCGGCACCGGGGAGCGCATCGGGATGCCGCTGGTGACGGTGGAAGGCACCGGCACCTCCTTCAGGCGCTCCACGGCCCGGTCCACCGCGGCGTAGTTCTTCTCGACCACCACCTCGCCCCGCTTGCCGTAGGTCCGGGCGATGCCGCGCTTGATGGCGGCCAGCGCCTCCGCGATCGGCATGAGCCTCGTCAGCCCGAAGAAACAGGCCTGCATGACGGTGTTGATCCGGCCGCCGAGCCCGGTGTCGCGCGCCACGGCGAGGGCGTCGACGACGAAGAGCCGGAGCCGCCGGTCGATGATCTGGCGCTGGACCAGGGCGGGCAGGTGGTCCCAGGTGCCCTTCGAGCCGTGGGGGCTGTTGAGCAGCACGGTCGCGCCGGGTTCCGCCACGCCCAGCACATCCATCCGCTCCAGCAGGTGGAACTGGTGGATGGCGATGAAATTGGCGCGGGAGATGAGGTAGCTGGAGCGGATCGGCTTGCTCCCGAACCGGAGATGCGACACCGTCACCGAGCCCGACTTCTTCGAGTCGTACACGAAATAGCCCTGCGCGAACAGGCCCGCCTCTTCACCGATGATCTTGATGGCGTTCTTGTTGCCGCCCACCGTGCCGTCGGACCCGAGCCCGTAGAACACCGCCCGGGTCGTCGCGGGATCCTCGGTGGACCAGGAGGGGTGCCAGCCGATGCTGGTGTGGGTGACATCGTCGATGATCCCGACGGTGAAGTGGTTGGTCGGCGCGCTCCCGGCGAGATGGTCGAACACGCCCTTGACCATCGCCGGGGTGAACTCCTTGGAGCCGAGTCCGTACCGGCCGCCGATAATCAGCGGCATCCTGGGGAACGGCGCGTCGCGGCTCGCCATCGCCTCGGCCACCGCCGTGATCACGTCCTGGTATAGCGGCTCGCCGGCGCTCCCGGGCTCCTTGGTACGGTCGAGCACCGCGATCTTCCGCACGCTCCGGGGCAGGGCCTCGAGCAGGGCCTCGGCCGGGAAGGGCCGGAAGAGCCGGAGTTTCACGATGCCGACCTTCTCCCCCTTCTGGAGCAGCGCGGCGACGGTCTCGTGCGCGACTTCGGCGCCCGAACCCATCAGCACGATCACCCGGTCGGCGTCGGGGCTTCCCACGTACTCGGCCAGCCGATAGCGCCGCCCGGTTCGCTCGCCCAGCCGGTCCATGGCGCGCTGCACGATGGTGGGGCAGG
>JAOUIC010000382.1 GCA_029884275.1 Gemmatimonadota bacterium
GTGCAGTTCTGGGACATGACCAACCGGGAGGACTGGCACGTCTGCGAGCTCAGTCAGCAGGGCGTTTCGTCGCGCTCCTACACTCCGGGGCCCTACTCGCGACGCGAGAGCATGTCCGCCGCGTTCGACCGTGAGTACATCCGGGCCATGGGGCATGCCCAGGAGACGATCTTCGCCCGGCGCTGAGCGGGCCGGCATCACGGGGCGCCCGGGAGCCGTCCGCTTCCGGGCGCCCGCGCTTCCTCCAGCCGTCTCACAGCACGCCCCGCCGCTTGAGCGAGTGGTACTGTGCCACGACCGCCTCGCCGGCATCCTCGGGCGGGACGTCCAGCACAATGACGCCGGCCCGTCGCATCTCGCCCAGCGCCTCCTCCCGCGCCTGAAGCAGCTCCTCCGCCGCGGCCCGCTCGAAGGCCTCGGTGGACGAGGCCGGGCGCACCGTGGCGAGGCGGTCCATCGCCGGGTCACGGAGGGCGACGGCCAGCGGGAGGTGTCGCGGGCGCAGGCCCGCGGTGTGCGCCACCAGGGCCTCGCTCGCGGTCCGGTCGATCACGTCGGTGAAGAGCACCGTCAGCGCCCGGCGCCTCGTCCGGGCCGCCAGCGTCGCGAAGGCAAGCGGGTAGTCAGGCTCCACCAGCCGCCCTTCGATCCCGGCAAGCCCGTCGAGCACCGCGCGCAGCGCCCGGCGTCCCCGTCCCGGCGCTATGAATTGCTGGATCCGGTCGGCGAAGACCATGAGGCCGACGTTGTCGTCATGGGCGATCGCGCCGTGAGCCAGCTGGAGTGCCGCCTCCACCACCGCCTCCAGCCGGGGCCGGCCCCCGGACTCGGCGGTGAGCGTCCGCCCGGCGTCGATCACGATCAGGACCTGCTGGCGCCGCTCGTCCTCGTACTGCCGGGCCATGACCTTGCCGCGCCGGGCGGTGGCTTTCCAGTCGATCGTCCGGGTGTCCTCTCCCGGCACCCACTCCCTGAGGCTCTCGAACACCCGCCCCTCCCCGATCCGCCGGACCGCGCGGAGTCCCGCCTCCCGGCGGCGCTGCAGCTGGGTCGGCAGTGACCGAAGCGCCGCACCGGTGAACCGGGGGTATACCGTCACCTCCCAGGGACGGCGAATGGCAACCTGCCTCCACGAGAGCCCCCACGGACCACGGATTCTCAGGTCGATCCTCGCCCCGCTGGCGCGACCCCGCTGCAGTGGCCGCAGCGGGATCTCCTGGCGCAAGGTGCCACCGGCGGGAAGCGCTATCCGCCCTTCCGGCGATTCACGGGCCAGCTGGGGCGGGAGGTGCAGCCGCAACCGCATGGACAGGGTCCGGTCGAGCGGGTTGTGCCAGACGAGCGTCATGGGGAGGGGACGGCCGACGGAAAATGCAGGTGGCAGGCGCTGCTCAACGAGAAGCCTGTCGGCGGGAACCAGCCCGGCCCACCAGGCGTCCACCACGAAGATCAGCACCCAGATGCCGTTTGCGAGTACCATCACCCCGGCTGTCGCGGGCCATACGAGCGCCAGCGGAGCCAGCGCCGCCAGCGCGAGCGCGACCAGGAGCCACCGGCGATCGGGGATGAAGATCACTTCGGCGCCTCGACTCGATCGATCAGCTCGCGGAGCGCCTGGTCGGCGGTCACCCCCTCGAGTTCGAGTTCCGGCGCGAGCATCACCCGGTGCCTGAGTACCGGCCCGACGAGCCCCTTCACGTCGTCGGGTATGACGTAGTCCCGGCCGTCGAGCAGCGCGGCCGCCTGTGACAGCCGAAGCAGTCCGACACTGCCGCGAGGCGAGGCGCCCAGCGTCAGGGCGGGTGCGCCGCGGGTGGCGCGCACCAGCGCGGTGACGTACCCGACTAGGCTGTCCTCCACCCGGACCCGACGGACCACCTGGCGCAGCCTGGCGAGTCCCGATGCATCCGTCACCCGCTCCACCCCGAAGCTCGGCGGCTCCGCGGCCTCGAATCCGCTCAGAACGCGGTGGAGGATCCCCTGCTCCGCCTCGGCAGAGGGATACCCCAGCAGACACTTGACCAGGAAGCGATCCAGTTCCGCCTCCGGCAGTGGGTAGGTCCCCTCGAACTCGATCGGATTCTGGGTGGCGAAGACGGTAAAGCTCCCTGACAGCGGATGGGACACCCCATCCACGGTCACGTGCCGCTCCTGCATCGCTTCCAGCAGGGCGGCCTGCGTCTTGGCGGGGGCGCGGTTGATTTCGTCTCCGAGGATGAGGTCGCCGAACAGCGGGCCGGGCCGGAACGTGAAGCTCCCCGCCCCGGAGAGCAGGTTGACGCCAGTGATGTCACTCGGCATCAGGTCGGGGGTGAACTGGATCCGCCGGAACTCCAGCCCGAGCAACTCGCTGAGTGCGCGGACCAGGAGGGTCTTCGCCGTCCCGGGCGCCCCCTCCAGCAGGACATGCCCGCGTGCCAGGAGGGCCAGCACGACCTCGCGCAGCACCGCGTCTTGTCCGAGGATGACACGGCCCAGCTGGTCGAGCAGCCGGTGCGCGAGTGCGGCTGAGCTTTCGACTTCGTCCGGAGTCAGCGGTGCATTTCTTCCCACAGATCCTCCACGGCGTCAGCGGCCTGAAGCACCCCGGTCGCGGGTTGCCCGGGCCGGGTCAGAGAAACCAGCGTCGCCCGCGCCCGCCTCGCGCGGGCGCTTAGCATCGACTGCGGCAGGTCTTCAACCCATCGGCGCCACTCTTCCCGACGGCCCTTCCGGCGGCCCCCAAGGCGGCGCCGGAGGCCGTGGACCATCAGTCCGATGGCCACATCGTGCCCGCGTGCCGCCGCGAGCGCCGTGGCGAGGGCCTTCACATGTTCCAGTGGCGAGCGGCGCTTCCTCTCCTCCAGCCGTACCGGCTGGCCGAACCGGACGGCCGCTGACGCCAGCGCCACGATGCCAACCGCCAGCGCCTGCCACATCGCCCACCCCCACGGGGACCGGCGGCTCCAGTCGATCGTCGCGGCGAGCAGGGAGCCGCCTTCACCGAACCCATGCCGACCTTCCTCGAA
>JAOUIC010000383.1 GCA_029884275.1 Gemmatimonadota bacterium
GAGGTCAACATCCTCTCGGCCATGCTGGCCAAGCGCCTGGGCTGCAAGAAGGTGATGGCGCTCATCAACCGGCCCGCCTACGCCGAACTGGTCGAGGGCCCGCGCATCGACGTGGGCATTTCCCCGCCCCAGATCACGATCGGCGCCCTGCTGGCCTACGTCCGCCAGTCGGGGATGGTACGCATCCACACCCTGCGGCGAGGCCGGGCCGAGGCGCTCGAGGCCATCGCCCAGGGCAACCGCGGCGACATGCGCGTGGTCGGGCGCAAGGTGGAGGACGTGCCTCTGCCCAGGGGTGCGCGGATCAACGTCATCGTCCGGGGTGAAGAGGTCCTGCAGGCGCACCACGACACCGTGATCCAGTCCGGTGACCACCTGATCCTGTTCGTCTCGGACCGGCGCCAGGTCCAGCTGGTCGAGCGGCTGTTCCGGGCCTGACAGACTGGCGCGGGACGGAGCATGCACCTTCGAGTCGTCCAGCGGATCCTCGGCTTGCTGCTGATGCTGTACAGCGTCGCCATGATTCCGCCCATCGCGGTGTCCGTGTATTACGGTGACGGCCAGGAAACAGCCTTCATCGAGGCGCTGGCCATAACCTTCGTAGCCGGCCTGGTCGCGTGGTTACCGGCGCGGAATGACCGCCGGGAACTCCGGCTTCGCGACGGGTTCCTCGTGGCTGCGGTCTTCTGGCTGGGCCTCGGCAGCTTCGGTGCCACCCCGCTGCTCCTCGCGGACGTGCCGGCGATGTCGGCGACCGACGCGTTCTTCGAGGCGGTCTCGGGACTCACTACAACGGGCGCAACAGTGCTCACGGGCCTCGACGACCTGCCCCGATCGATCCTCTATTACCGGGCCCAGCTGCACTGGCTGGGCGGGATGGGAATCATCGTGCTGGCCGTCGCCATCCTGCCCATGCTCGGCGTCGGCGGCATGCAGCTCTACCGGGCCGAGACTCCCGGCCCCATGAAGGACAGCAAGCTCACGCCACGGATCACCGAGACGGCCAAGGCACTCTGGCTGATCTACCTCGGCCTGTCCGTGGCCTGCACGCTCGCCTACTACTACGGCGGCATGAGCCTGTTCGACGCGGTATGCCACGCCTTCGCAACGCTCGGCACAGGCGGCTTCTCGACCCACGACGCCAGCATCGCGTGGTTCGAAAGCCCTCTGATCGAGGCTATCGCCATCGTCTTCATGTTCCTGGCGGGCGCCAACTTCTCCCTGCACTTCGTCGCCTGGCGCGGGCGGAGCCCGCGTTCTTACCTGCAGGATCCCGAGTTCCGCACGTACTTCCTGATCCTGCTGGTGCTGACGCTCACCGGCGCCGCCTACCTCACCCTGACGGGGCACTACGCGACGCTGGGGGAGTCCGGCCGGCACTCAGCCTTCCACTTCGTTTCCTTCATGACCAGCACCGGCTTCGTGGCTGCCGGCTTCGACCAGTGGCCCGGCGCCCTGCCCCTCACCCTGATCCTGGTGAGCTTCATCGGCGGCTGCGCCGGCTCTACCGGCGGCGGGATGAAGGTGGTGCGCTGGCTGCTGCTCTACAACCAGGGCGTCCGGGAGGTGAAGCGCCTGGTGCACCCGGCGGCCGAGATTCCTGTGCGGCTCGGCGACTCTGTGGTGCCGCAGCGGGTGATTGAGGCGGTGTGGGGCTTCTGCGTCGTGTACATCATCCTGTTCGGGGTGATGCTGCTGATCCTCGTCGGCAGCGGGGTAGACCAGGTCACGGCCTTCTCGGCCCTGGCGACGTCCATCAACAACATGGGCCCGGGCCTGGGCAAGGTGGTCGCCGACTTCACCCAGGTGAACGACCTGGCGAAGTGGGTTTGCATCTTCGCCATGCTCTTCGGCCGCCTGGAAGTCTTCACGCTCCTCGTGCTCTTCTCCCCCACCTTCTGGCGCTCGTAAACCAAGCGTGAGAAAAGGTACCGGACACTTAGTTATTCGATTTGCTTAGTTGTTTGGTCAATAACTAAGCAAATCGAATAACTAAGTGTCCGGTACCTTTTTGTCTACGGGTACAGGTGGCAGGCAACGGCGCGCGAGCCGTCACCCTCCGGAGACCGGAGCACCGGAACCAGCGTCCTGCACTGGTCCATCGCCTTCGGACACCGGGTGTGGAACGGGCAACCCGGCGGTGGATTCCGCGGCGACGGGACGTCACCGCTGAGAACGATGCGCTTCCGCCCGCCGGCCTCCACCTGGGGCACTGCCGAGAGCAGCGCCTCCGTGTAGGGATGCAGCGGCTGCCGGAACAGCGCGGCCGCCGGCGCGAGCTCCACGAGCTTGCCCACGTACATCACGCCGATCCGGTCGCTCACGTGCTGGATTACCGCCAGGTCGTGAGAAATGAACAGGAAGGCGATGCCACGCTCCCGCTGGAGCCGGGCGATGAGGTTCAGGACCTGGGACTGGACCGACACGTCCAGGGCGGAGACCGGCTCGTCGGCCACGATGAACCGGGGATTCAGGGCCAGCGCCCGGGCAATCCCGACCCGCTGCCGCTGGCCCCCGGAGAACTCGTGGGGATACCGGTCCGCCGCCTGGGGGCTCAGGCCCACCTCGTCCAGGAGTTCCGCCACCCGGGCGTTCCGCTCGGCGGTTGTCCCCACCCGGTGCACGTCGAGGGGCTCCCGGACCGTCTGGGCCACGGTGCGGCGGGGACTGAGCGACCCGTAGGGATCCTGGAAAACCGCCTGCATGCGCTGGCGCCGGGGCAGCATCTGCTGGCGCGTCAGATGGGTAATGTCATCCCCCGCGAAGCGGATCGACCCGCTCGTGGGCTCCTGCAGCCGGAGGATGGTGCGGCCCAGCGTGGACTTGCCGCACCCCGACTCGCCCACCAGGCCGAGGGTCTGGCCCGGTGCCACGGCGAGACTCACCCCGTCCACCGCCTTGATCTGGCCCACCACGCGCCGGAACACGCCGCCCCGCACGGGGAAGTGCTTCCGGAGATCGGTGACCTCCACGAGCGGCGCGGGGGAAGCCGGGGTTGCAGC
>JAOUIC010000385.1 GCA_029884275.1 Gemmatimonadota bacterium
CCTTCCAGGACCTGCACGCCTTCGACTCCCGCATCGACGCCTCGCGCCCCGGGCTGCTGCTGTTCTCCTCGCGGCACCACGATCGCGACGCCGTCGTCGTCTTCGACCGCGCCCGGGACGAGATCGTCGGCCGGTACCAGTTCCCCGACCTCGTCTCCGTGGTCTCGCCGGTCTGGGGACCCGATGGCCGCTGGGCGGTCTTCAGCGGCCTGGCGCTGAACGGCCAGTCCGATCTCTACGTGGTCCGGTTTCCGGAAGGCGACCTCGAGCGGCTCACCGACGACCCCTACCAGGATCTCGACCCGAGTCTGAGCCCCGACGGGCGGCAGGTCGTGTTCGCCTCCGACCGCACCGCCCTCGGCCTCGAAGGGGCGGTCAACCTCTTCGTCTATGACCTGGAGTCCAGGACCATCCGCCAGCTTACGCACGGACTGTGGGTGGACGAGACGCCACGCTGGCTCGAGAGCAATCGCATTCTCTTCACCTCCAGCCGGGATGGTGTGCTGAACGCCTTCTCGGTCGACAGCACCGGTGATGGAAGGCGGGAGACCGCGGCGTGGACCGGGGTGTTCGATGCCGCCCCGGTGCCCGGCCGTGACGCCTGGCTGGTCGGCGGCTTCGAGGACCTGAGTCTCAGCGTCTTTCTCGTGGCTGGTGACAGCGCCATTCGGCAGCAGGGCTTCCCGGCCGCGTCGCCTCCACCCCATAGCCAGTGGCAGTGGCCTGACCCCGAATCCGGCCCGGTCACCGCGGCGGACGGCTACCCCTACCGCCGGAAGTACTCGGTGGACTTCGCGGCTGGGGAGTTCGCCTATGTGCCGCGGGTCGCGACCGGGCAGGCGTTCACCGTCATCGCCAGCGACCTGCTGAGCGACCATGTCATGTTCGCCTCCGTGAGCACCTACCAGGGGCAGGAGGTCAAGAACCTCTTCGAAAACGTCAGCGCGCAGGCGCTGTACATCAATCAGACCCACCGGCTCGCCTGGGGAGCCGGCGCCTTCCGGTTCCGGGGCAACCAGTACATAGGCGAGTTCACCCCGGCCTACACCGAGGACTCCTACGGCGGGTTCGGCCTCCTGCGGTATCCGCTCACCCGCTTCGCGCGGCTCGAGGCGCAGATGGTGGTCGAGCATTCCGACCGAGTGGACTTCACTCTGCCGGTCGAGGAACCCCGCCGGGTGGGCTGGATTGTGTCGCACTACCTGTCCTTCGTGCATGACAACGCACTGTGGACGACGACCGGCCCTATTGACGGTCACTACTTCGCGATCACGGCCGGGACCGGCACCGACATCAGCCACGCACGCCTGGACAGCTACACCGCCGGCGTTGACGGTCGGCAGTACTTCCGACTCGGCGCCAAGAGCGCCTTCGCCTTCCGGGCGCTGGGGTTCTGGAGCGGAGGGGACCGTCCCGAGCGGATCAACATCGGCGGCACGCTGGGAATCCGGGGTTACCCGAACTACGGGTACATCATCGGCAGCCGAGCCTTCATGGCCAGTGGCGAACTCCGCTTCCCGCTGCTCGATTACCTTGTGCTCGGGACGCCCCTCACCCCGTTTCGGTTTCCAGAGATCCAGGCGGCCCTCTTCGCCGATGTGGGCAGGGCCTGGTACCCGGACAGCGAGGACCGGGCGCTCATCGGCAGCTTCGGCTCGAGCTACCGGTGGGCGGTTGTTCCGGGGCTCGTGCTTCGGCTGGACTGGGGTTGGCGCTTCAGCGACCGGGACTACCCCGGCTACGGCCTCGATCCGGCCGACACGGAGGGGAGCTTCGTTTACCTGTGGGTGGGGTATAACTTCTGATGCCGCAAGCATTTCGAGTTGACCGGCTGAAGCCCGCGGCCTATCTTGCGATTGGCCTTGTGGCTTGCCGCCCAGTCCTGCCCCCGCTCCTACCCGCAGGTCTGGAGGCGATCGACTCGACGCAGGTCTTGGCGTGGGTGGACTCCACCCGCCCGGCGGATCGGACACTGCTCCGGTTCACCTGGCTCTTCCGCGAGGAGAAGGCGAGCAAGGGGGGCCGGGGCGCGGTGCGGTTTGCGCCACCCGACACCATCCGGCTCGACTTTCAGGGATCGCTGGGGATCGGGCGAGGGTCGGCGCTCCTGATCGGGGATTCAGCGATCTGGATGAAGCCAACGGGGTCCATTGACGACCTGGTGCCGGCGGTGCCGCTTTTCTGGGCGATGCTGGGAGTCGCTCGGCCGCCGGCGCCCGAGGCCCGGCTCAGCGCGCTGGACCAGCCCGGACGGGTGGTATGGCGATACGCCCGGGAGCGAGACACGCTCGACTACCTGCTGGTCCGATCGGAACCCGGCGAACTGCAGGCGGAGATGCGTCGCAACAAGACCACCGTGGGTCGCACCCGATTCACACGCGGGGAAACAGGCGATCCGGCCCGGGCGACGCTCAACGTGCCGTCCGGGCCGGCCAAACTGGAGATCAAGTTCTACGCCATCCAGCATCCGGACTCGTTTGCGACCGACACCTGGAATCCTCCTGGCGACTAGCCTCGCGCTCCTCGCCGGCGGCTGTCTCTACGGATTCAAGGGCGGGGGACTGCCACCGGAGATCAAGACGGTCGCGGTGCTCCCGTTCGACAACCTCACGCCCGAGCCGACGCTCACCCAGGAGGTGTCCGACTCGGTCCGCTCCGCCGTCCAGCGACGCCTGGGGTTGAGGCAGGCGGGAGAGACGACCGCGGATGCGGTGGTGCGCGGCACCATCATGCGCTACCAGCCGGACGTCCCGGTGGCGTATACCGGCGCGGCATCCGGGACGTCGAACGAAGTCAACGTGACGCGCCGGCTGGTGCAGCTCACCGTCTCCGTGGAGATTCTCACCCGGGAGGGCAAGGCGGTCTGGCAGCGCAGCAGCATGATGCTCGAGGGGGACTACGAACCCGGGCAGGAAACCGAAGCCGACGCCCGGGGCCGCGCCCTGAGCAAGCTGGTGACCAACATCGTGGACGGAGCGCAATCCCAATGGTGAC
>JAOUIC010000384.1 GCA_029884275.1 Gemmatimonadota bacterium
TGAGCCCGCCGGCCCGGTTGGTTGGACATCATCCAGCCCGGGTGTACCTTCCGCCAGTAATGCACATTCACCCCCCCTCGTGATGCCACAGGCGCGCGCCCGCATACCCTACCTGCCGCCCCGGATCGGGGGCCTGCTCGACCTCGCGACGAATCTCTGGTGGAGCTGGTCGAACGAGGCGCGGTCGGTGTTCCGCGCCATCGACGAACCGCTCTGGCACCTGGTCCGGCACAACCCGATGGAGCTGCTCCGCCGCGTGGACCCGGCCCGGCTCGCTGCGCGCGCCGCCGATCCCGGGTTCCTCGCCCAGTTCGACCGGGTCATGGACGCCTTCAGCCGAGCGCTCACCAGTTCGGACACCTGGTTCCAGACCCAGCAACCCGGCCTCACCCGCCCGGTGGCCTACTTCTGTGCCGAGTTCGGGCTGCACAGCTCGGTCCCGATTTACTCCGGGGGGCTCGGCATCCTGGCCGGCGACCACCTCAAGGCCGCCTCGGACCTTGGCGTCCCGCTGGTCGGCGTCGGGCTGTTCTACACCAAGGGGTACTTCGACCAGCGGCTCCGGATCGATGGCTGGCAGGAGGACAGCGACGCCGCGTTCGACGTGGGGAGCACGCCTCTCGAGCGGCTGTCCGGCCACCATGGCGATCCCTGGCTCGCGGTGGTGGAGACCTTCGGCCGCCCGGTGCATGTCGCCGCGTGGCGGATGCAGGTGGGGCGGGTGCCGGTGTACCTGCTGGACACCAATCTCGACCAGAACGACCCCTCCGACCGCGGCCTCTCGGGCAAGCTGTACGCCGGCGGACCCGCGATGCGGCTCCGGCAGGAGTGGATCCTCGGCGTCGGCGGGGTGCGGGTGCTGCGTGCCGCCGGTGTCGACCCGGCCGCCTGGCACGCCAACGAGGGGCACGCGGCCTTCATGATGGTCGAACGGGTGCGTGAGCTGGTGGCCGCCGGCCGCAGCTTTGGCGAGGCCGGCGACGAGGTCCGGCGAACGAGCGTGTTCACCACCCACACGCCGGTGCCCGCCGGGCACGACCGCTTCTCGGTCGAGGAGGTGACCGGCTGCGGCGGCGATTTCTGGAACCAGCTGGGGACGTCCGCCGAGGAGGCGTTCGGTCTCGGCAGCCAGCCGGACGACCCCTCTCCGCTGTTCCACATGACCGCCGCGGCCATCCGGCTGTCGGCGCGGGTCAACGGGGTTGCCCAGATGCACGGCGGGGTCTCCCGGGCGCTGTGGCAGGGGCTGTGGCCCCAGCTGCCGGTCGAGGACGTCCCCATCGGCGCGGTGACCAACGGGGTGCACCTGCAGACCTGGATGTCGGCCGGCATGCGCAGCCTGCTCGACCGCCACCTGGGCGAAGGCTGGCATGAGCGGGTGGACCAGCCGGGGCTGTGGGAAGGCGTGCTCACCCTCGACGATCTCGAGCTCTGGGCGCTCCGCGCCGAGATGAAGCATGGACTCATGTCGTTCATCAGGGAGGAAGCCCGGCGGCGGTGGGCCGAGCGGTGGAAGGAGGCGGCGCATGTCGTTGGCGCCGGCACCCTGCTCAACCCCGATGTCTTCACCATCGGATTCGCCCGGCGCTTCGCCACCTACAAGCGGGCGTCGCTCCTGTTCAGCGACTTCGACCGGTTGCGTGACCTGCTGGTGAACCCCTGGCGCCCGGTGCAGATCATCTTTGCCGGGAAAGCCCATCCCGAAGACCATCCGGGGAAGGAGATCCTGCAGCAGGTGTATTCCTTCACCCGCGATCCGCAGCTCCAGGGTCGGGTGGCCTTCGTCGAGGACTACGACATGCACCTGGCCCACCGCCTGATCCAGGGGGTGGATCTGTGGCTCAACGTGCCGCGGGTCCCGCTCGAGGCCTGCGGCACCAGCGGGATGAAGGCCGCCTTCAACGCCGTACCCCAGCTCAGCACGCTCGACGGCTGGTGGGCGGAGGGATACATGGGGCTGAACGGGTGGGCCGTTCCGCCGGTTCAGCCCGGCGAGGACGCCGATGCCGCGGACGGGGAGAGGCTGTACGGCCTGCTGGAGGAGCAGGTGGTGCCGATGTTCTATCGCCGCAGCGCGCGCGGCCTTCCGATGGAGTGGCTGCAGCGGATGAAGCACGCGCTCCGGATTGCGGGGGAGCGATTCTCGGCCCGGCGCATGGTGCAGGATTACGTGAGCGGCTACTACGCCCCCGCGATGCGGGGAGAGGCCACCGAGCATGCACGCCCGATCTGAAGGCCGGACCACCGGCGAGCATCGGGCGGGTGACGCCGGTCTCGGCGCCACCGACGAGGGCACCCCCGTGGGGATCGTCCACCTCGCGGCGGAATACGGCTGGCTGGCCCGCACCGGCGGGCTGGCGGAGGCCGTCGCCGGGCTCGCCGCCAACCAGGCGGCGGCGGGGTACCCGGTGGCGGTGATCATCCCGCTGCATCGGTCGGTGCGCAGCGCCGCGCCCTCCCTCGAGCGCGTCTTCGGACCGTTCACGGTGCAGGTCGGTCCGCGGATGGAAGAGGCCAGACTGTTCCGGATTCCCTCGGATCCCGGTACCCCCCGGGTCTACTGCGTCGAGCACCCCTACTTCGACCGCGCGGGTCTCTACGGGGAAGGGGGACAGGACTACGCCGACAACCTGCAGCGCTGGTCATTCTTCTGCCGGGCGGCGCTGGAGCTCCTGCCCCGGGTCACCCGGTCTCCGTGCATCCTGCATTGTCACGACTGGCACACCGCCCTCGCGCCGGCGTACCTCCGCACCTACCACCGCGACCTCCCCTTCGCGCAGGGTGTGCGGACCGTGCTCACGGTCCACAACGCGGGATTCCAGGGCCACTTTCCGTCGGAGGGGATGCCCGAGATCGGCCTGCCGTGGGAGCTGTACACCTGGGAGCACCTCGAGTGGCATGGCAAGCTCAACCTGCTCAAGGGCGGGCTCAAGTTCGCCGACGCGGTGACCACGGTGAGCCCCACCCACGCCCACGAACTCCGGACCCCGTTCG
>JAOUIC010000014.1 GCA_029884275.1 Gemmatimonadota bacterium
GGGCGGTTACCACTACATGCGGTTCGGCGACTCGTCGGCCACCCGGGACAATCTCTCGTGGGTCGGGTCGGCCGTGTATCGCTTCGGAATCATCGCGCTGGGGAGCAGCCTCCGCTACGTCTCCGAGGAGGATTCAGTGGGAGATGTGCGGCGGTCGGGGGCGGTGGATGGCGGGATAGGCATCTACCTGTTCGACATCATGACGCTGGCCTTCGCGGTGAGGAACATCGGGCACTGGGGGGTCACTGGTCAGGTGCTGGACATGCCGCTGAGCAGCCGGCTGGGGTTCACCTTCAACTTCGTCGACCCACAGGAGACCGCCCGCCTGCTCGGCACCGTCGAGGTCGCCTGGACCGATGGCGAACCGCGGCGCACCATGCTCGGCCTCGAGGCCGGGGCGGTGGTCGGCGATGTGGGGCTGGTGGCGCGCGCCGGATACGGCGCGATCCCGGAGGCGCCGTCGGACAAGCACCTCTCGCTCGGCGGCGGGCTGGTGCTGACGCGGGTGACCATCGACTATGCTTGGCAGCCAGACGCCAACTTCGGCGGTGATGCCCACCGTCTCGGGCTGCGACTCAACCTCTGATGCGCCGGGGCTGCATGATCATCCTGATTGTCGCCGGCGTCCTGATGGCGGGGTTCGGTACGGCATACGTGGCCAGTGAAGACGTCCGCTACCTCACCCGGGCCGGCCTGGAGCAGACTCTCATTCTCGAGGCCCGGCAGCCGATCGCCGAGATGTTGTCCGATCCGGGCACCGAGGAGGAGACCAGGAACCTCCTCCGGGTGGTCGTCGATGCCAGGGACTTCGCGGCGGAGCTTGGCCTCGACGCCGCGCGGACCTACACCACCTACGCCGACATCGGCCGCGACACCCTGCTGCTGGTCCTATCCGCCAGCCCGCGCCACTGCCTCTGTCCGCACACCTGGAAGTACCCGATCGTCGGCCGGATCCCCTACAAGGGATTCTTCGACCCGGCCATGGCCCGCCGGGAGGCCGAAAAGCTCGAGCGAAAGGGCTACGACGTCTACCTTCGGCCCGCCGGGGCCTATTCCACCCTCGGCTGGTTCAACGATCCGCTCTACTCCACCGCCATGAGCCGGGACTCGGTGGAGCTGGCGGCGACGGTGCTGCACGAAATCGCCCATAACACGCTGTACGTGAAGAGCGCCACGCCGTTCAACGAGAGCTTCGCCCAGCTGGCCGGATACCGGGCGGCGCAGGCCTTCTTCCGGCGCCGCGGCTCGGAAGCCGCGGCCGAGCAGGCCGCCGCGCGGTGGGCCGACGAAGTGGTGCTCGGAGGATTCTACGCCGACCTCGCCGCCCGCCTCGACTCGGTGTATGAGGCGGCCGACGACTCGGCCGCGGTCGAGGCCGGCCGCGTGGAGGCGGGCCGATGGGCGAAGGACCAGCTGACCGGGCCGGTGGGTGCGGCGCTCAGGACCTACCAGGTCGGTCCGATGGCGGATCGTCCGGTGAACAACGCGCGCCTGATCGCGGCTCGGATCTATCGCACCAGGCTCGACCTGTTCGAGCGCTGGTATCAGTCTCATGGCGCGGATATCCGGCTGGCAATCGCGGCCATGGACTCGCTGCAGCAGGGGGCGGAGGGTGACCAGGCCTTCGAGCGTATGCGCCGCGCGCTCGACGGCTCACCGGCTTCGGAGTCCGGCGACGCCACGCCGCGGCGGGCGGAATGAGGCGCCACCCTCCCCTTGCGGTGGGGCCCGGTGCGCACCTACTTACCCCCGTCTTCAGACCTGGAACCTGGGCTCTTCATGGCGCGTGACATTCTCCCGCTGGTCCGCAAGGCGCTCGAGGGACGGTACGTCGTCGAGCGGGAGATCGGCCGCGGCGGCGCGGCTCGGGTCTTCAAGGCCCAGACGCCCGAGGGAAAGGCGGTGGCGCTGAAGATCCTGCACCCGCAGCTCGCCGCCAGCGTCACCGCCGACCGGTTCCTCCGCGAAATCAAGGTGGTGGCGCAGCTGGTGCACCCCGGCGTCGCGCAGCTGCGCGACTGGGGGGAAGACGAGTGGCTGCTCTGGTACGTGATGGACTTCGTCGAGGGTCCCAACCTGCGCCATCACCTCGACCGGGCCAAGCGCACTTCGGTGACGGATGCGCTGCACATCGCCAACGACCTGCTCGGGGCGCTGGCCGCGGCACACGCCATCGGCGTGGTGCATCGGGATGTGAAGCCCGAGAACATCCTGCTGTCGGAGCCGGGGGCGGTGCTGGTGGATTTCGGGATCGCCAAGGCGGTGGCGGAGGCCGGCGGCGAGCGGCTCACCAAGTCGGGCTTCGCGGTGGGAACATCGCTCTACATGAGTCCCGAACAGATCGCGGGGGACAACGACATCGACCCGCGCTCGGACCTCTATTCCCTGGCCTGCGTGGTCTACGAATGCCTCGCCGGCCGTCCCCCGTTCGATGATCCATTCGAGGAGCTGGTCCTGACCAAGCATCGCACCGCGCCGGTGCCGAATGTCCTCCAGTTCCGCCCCGAAACCCCTGCCGCCTTCGCCAAGCTGCTGCATCGCGCGCTGGAGAAGTCACGCGACCAGCGCTGGCCCTCCGCGGCGGACATGCAGGAAGCGGTCCTGGCGATCGCCAGGGCCTGAACCCCCTTCTGTTCCTTCCGGCGGAGATTCAGCCAGCTCAGGAAGGCGACACCGACCGCGCCGGCCTGAGCGTCCGGTCGTGGAGCCGCCCTTCAGGATGGAGCGAGGCCTCGGTGGCGAACGCCAGATCCACCGCGCCCATCGCGGTGGCGTCGAGGTCTCCGCACACATCCGCCGCTGGCGCTGCGGGATCCTGGTGGAGCGCGAACGTGAGGCCCCGGCGGCTCTCGGCGACTTGGCGGCTCGCCGAGCTCCAGGCCGCTCCCGCGCCGGTGCGACGGATGGCGATCAGGGGGGTCACCTCGGGATTCGTCGGCACCTCGGACGCCACCGGCAGGTCGAGCCGGCCGGCGAGATCGTACCATCCTGTCCACCCGTCGAGCGCCACGAGCAGATCAAACTCCCATTCGAGTTCGGTCGTCAGCTGAGCCAGGGCGGAGGCCAGCTCCGCCTCGCCTGGCGGCGGACCGAGGTTCCCGCTCAGCGGCACAGCGCCGGTCTCCGCAAACCACCGCCGCGCGGGGGAAAGCCGGTCCGGCTTTGAGTTGAGGAAGGCCGCATGCCGTCGGGTGGTCCGAATCTCCCGCTCGGCCTCCTCCCGCTGGGGGGCGAACTCGGCCGCCTGCAACGCCCCCTCGAAGCTGACTTCCGCCGCGAGATATCGCCCCGCCTGCCGCAGGACCCGTCCCCGGAGCAGGAGGGTCGCTCCGTGCGGCTCGAGTGCGAAGGCGCGATCCAGCGCCATCAGCGCGCGGGAGAGTTCCCCGACCCGCCAGGCCGCATACCCGGTCTCGTGCCAGACGAGGCTCAGGTCAGGTTCGAGGCTGGCGGCTTCGTCGAGCGCCTGCAGCCCCTCGCGATACCGGCCCATCTCCACCAGCGCCGCCCCCTTGAGCGCAAGGCTCATCGCGGCCATCCCGGGGCGCGAGGCCGCCTGCTCGGCCAGGCGCAGGGCTTCCTCATGGCGGCCAGCGAGCCGCAGCAGCGTGAAGTACTCGAAGTGGGCGGGGGCCAGGCCCGGATGCGAGGCCAGCAGCTCCCGGTACATCGCCTCCGACTCGGCGAGTCGCCCTTCCTGCAGCAGGCGCCGGGGCCGGGACAGCAGCCGATCGGTGGGATTCGCCGGAAAGACCCGAAACTGGCTGGTGGAGAACATGGGCGCGAATGTACCCCACCGTCGGCATCGCGCTAGGGGCGGCCGTGATGGCGGGGGGCTGGCGGGGCGCGGAGGAGCAGGACAACTTGCCACCTGCCGGACGAACGCCGGCTACGCGCTCCGGCGCGCCGCCGATCCCCTGTCGAAACCAACCAGGCCCGCCGTCATGGATACCGAATTCGTCACTCGCGAACAGTCACGCCTGCTCCAGGAACTCACCGAGTTTCTCGCCATACCCAGCATCAGCGCGCTGCCGCAGCATGCGGCCGACTGCCGCCGGGCCGCCGACTGGCTGATGGCGGATCTCCGGCGGCTGGGCTGCCCGGTCGTCACGCTGATCGAGGGGGAGGGCCACCCCATCGTCTGGGCCGAGGGCCCGGAGGTGCCCGGAGCGCCGACCCTGCTCATCTACGGACACTACGACGTGCAGCCGGTCGACCCGGTCGACGAATGGCACACGCCGCCGTTCGAGGCCACAGTGCGCGACGGCAAGCTCTTCGCCCGCGGCACCGCGGACGACAAGGGGCAGGTGTTCTGCCTGCTCCGCGCGTACGAGGCGATTCGCGACGGCGACGGGCGCCCACCCCTGAATGTCCGGTTCATCTTCGAAGGCGAGGAGGAATGCGGCGGCCACTTCCTCGACGCGCTGCTGACGCGCGAGCCGGAACGCACCAAAGCCGACGCCGTGCTGGTCTGCGACATGTCGTACTACGCGCCGGGCATTCCGGGCGTCTACACGGCGCTGCGCGGGCTCTGCTACGCGGAGATCAATGTCCGGACGCTGCAGCGCGACCTGCACTCCGGGACCTACGGCGGCGTGGCGCCCAATGCCATCGAGACGCTGATCCGTGTGCTGGCCGAGCTCAAGGACGAGGACGGGCGCATTCACCTGCCCAAGCTCTACAAGTCGGTCGTCCCTCCCACCAAGGCCGAGCGGCGCGACTGGAAGCGACTCCCGTTCAAGAAGCGGGAGTACCTCAAGGAGGAAGTGACGGCGCTGGCCCTGACGGGGCTCAAGAAGTACTCGGTCTTCGAGCGCACCTGGGCGCTGCCCACCTTCGAGATCCACGGCATCAAGGGGGGATTTGTCGGCGATGGCGCCAAGACGGTCATCCCCGCCTCCGCCACCGCGAAGGTCAGCCTCCGGCTCGTGCCGGGGCTTTCGTTCCAGCGGGTCGCACGTGACTTGGAGCGTGCGGTCCGGGCGGTCGCTCCGAAGTACGCCGAGGTGTCTGTGAAGGTCCTGCACGGGGCCGACCCGGTGCAGGTGGACACCGGCCACCCGGCGTTTGCCGTGCTCGACGAGGCGTTCCGAGAGATCGTGGGGAAGCCGGCCGTCCGGGTGCGCGCCGGGGGCTCCATCCCGATCGTACCGAGGCTCGGTACGGCCGGGGCGCCGGTGCTGCTCACCGGGATCGGCCTCCCGGACGACGGGCTTCACTCGCCGAACGAGAAGCTTGACCTGCGTCAGTTGTGGGAAGGGATCGCGGTGTTCGGCCGGTTCATGGAGCGGTTCGCGGCGGTCCGGCCGGCCGGGTGATCGGGAGGCGCTACTCCTCGGCTTCCATGCCGGCCGGCTCCTCGCCGCTCCGGCGGCTGCCGGGATACTGGGCCTCGGTGCGCGCGTGGAGATCGTCGATGCCCAGCACCGCGCGCACCGACGCGACCACTCCGGCCACGACGTCATCCGACCAGTAGGGATCGGGCCGCTGATCCGCGGGGAGCCCCTGGCTGGCCTCCTCGAGAAACCCGATCGCCGTGTTCGTCCATTCCGACTGGGCGCCGGGCTGAAGCGCCCAGGAACTGGTCGACCGAAGCTCCATCTCCGACAACATCTGCAGCTGCTTCTCGACACCCTCCGCCGCCGCGGCGGAGGCGAGCTGGCGCGCCACCAGCGCCAGGACCTCGGCCCGCTCCGCCTCCTGCGGTTCCGGCAGCGGGGCGAAGAAGTTGCGCTGGTCGGCGATCATCTCCCCGAGCCGGATGCACACCGCGCGAACGTATGGCCGCAGGGCTTCAGGCGCCTCACGGGCCCACCCGTGCGCCGCCCTGAGGATCTGGCTCACCAGCTGATCGGCGTGCGCTCCAGCCGGGCGGCCTTCCGAGCGTGCATTCATGACTCGGAGAATGTCCGAGTTGTCCGGGAAAGACAAGCGGGTTCCCGCTCAGCGAGCGGGAACCCGCTTCGGCTCAGGGAGGGCGTTCAGCGCGCTGTCAAGATCCGCGCCGGACCTTCACCGCGGTCCGCGTCGCATCCGCGCCGGATCGGGGCGCCCGAATCGTTCCTCGGCCCACGGTTCTCCCCGCATGTGATATCCGTTCTGCTCCCAGAACCCCGGGTAGTCCTCCTCCAGCAGCTCGAAGCCACGGACCCACTTGGCGCTCTTCCAGAAGTACAGATGCGGTATCAGGAGGCGCACCGGGCCCCCATGTTCCGGGTCCAGGTCGCGCCCATTGTGCCGGAGCGCGAGCAGGTTCGCGGGGCGGGCCAGGTCGTCGAGCGGCACGTTGGTGGTGAAGCCATGCTCGGCATGAATGAGCGCGAAGGCTGCCCCATGACGCGGCCTGGCGCGCTCGAGAAGCGCCGTGACCGGGATTCCCTCGAACAGATTGTCGTAACGGCTCCAGCGCGTCACGCAGTGGATATCGCAGACCGTCTCCCGCCTCGGCAGCGCCAGCAATTCGGCCCAGGTCAGTGTGAAAGGCGCCTCCACCGCGCCCCGGACCTCGAAGTGCCACGAATCGAGCTGCACGCTCGGTACCATTCCGTAGTGCAGCACCGGCCACTTCTCGGTGATGATCTGGCCGGGTGGCAGCCGGGGCCTGTCGTCCGGACGGGCATCCACGCGATCGGTCATATGGCCCTGCCGTTCCTGAAGGTGGCGACCACCTCAGGCGAATCCTGGTGGTCGGGCAGCAACTCCGCCAGCTCGACGGGAGACGGGGTCAACCCGAACACCCTGCCCATGTTCCTGGTGACGGCCGCGATGGCCCGCTGCGGGAGTTCGGTGCCAACCGCCCCGGCGAGCTCCCGCTGCACGGAGGTCATCTCGACGTCCTGAATCCCGCACGGCACGATCAGGTCGAAGCCGCTGGTGTCGTTGCTCACGTTCAGCG
Source organism: Gemmatimonadota bacterium (assembly GCA_029884275.1). Classification (GTDB taxonomy): domain Bacteria; phylum Gemmatimonadota; class Gemmatimonadetes; order Gemmatimonadales; family GWC2-71-9; genus JADJOM01. Next base: position 6,896 of record JAOUIC010000014.1, read on the forward strand.
CGAAGCCATGCGTCGTGACCCAGTGACGCACGTGCACCCCGATGCTCGCGATCTTTCGCCCCCTGGTCCACACGCCGGTGTATCCCGGGTTCCTCCCAGCCGTGATTCCGAGGTCGGCGAGGGTCCCGATCAGCACCTCCTCCACCTGCCGCAGGTACCAGTGGAGATCCTCCCGATGTCGCGAGAGATCGAGGATTGGGTAACCGACCAGCTGGCCCGGGCCGTGCCAGGTCACGTCACCACCCCGCTCGACCTCGGCGATGGTGATGCCGCGACGGGCCAGCTCGTCCGTGGGGACGGGCAGGCTGGAGGCCCTGGTCCCGCGCCCCAGCGTCACGGTTGCCTCATGCTCGAGCAGGAGCATGACGTCGCTGGCGAGGGAACCGGCGATTCGCCGCTCGCGCAGCGCGTGCTGCAGCCGGTGCGCAGCCGCATACGGCACGCGCCCCAGATCGGCGATGAGCAGCCGCGCCGCCGTCACCGGGCGCGTCGCCTCGACCGCCAGGCGAGAGCCGCGCCGCCCGCCAGTCCGGCCGCGCCAAGCGTGAGCAGACCGCTCCGGCCGAACATCGCGTCGGCCGGCATCGTGACCAGCGCCAGGGCCAGGGCGGCGAAGGCGGCGACCATGGCGAAACCGCCACGACGGTAGCTCGACGCGATCGGCTTCATCACCCACCCGGCAAGCAGGGCGGCGATGCAGGCCCCGCCCAGCCAGCCGGCGAGGATCAGGTTCGGGATGAGTCCGGTCGTGACCGGCGTCGATGGGACGGGCGCCTGGGCCTGGAGCCCCCGGACGACGAACAGCGCCAGCGCGGTGGCGCCGACCCCCGCCAGCACGCCGGCGGCGATGGCCCGGAGCGCCAGCCCGACGTGGTCGGGCGCGGCGGGTTCACCGGTGGGGGATACGTTTGTCATCGTAGGGAATCCCATGAGGCACATCCCGGTAGGGGCCGCCCATGGGCGGCCCCTGCCTAGATGTGCATCACCCGTCCCATCGAGTCGAGCGCGGCCTCGGCGATCGCCTCCGACAGGGTCGGGTGCGCGTGCACCGCCAGGTCGACTTCCTCGACGGTGCATTCGTTCTCGCGGGCGACCGCCAGCTCGTGAATCATCTCCGAGGCGTGTCCACAGACGATGTGCGCGCCGAGGATCTCGCTGTAACGCCTGTCGCGGATGATCTTCACGAAGCCCTCGGTCTCGTTCGAAGCCCGCGCCCGCCCATTGGCGCTGAACGGGAACCGCCCGACCTGGTAGTCCAGCTTCTTTTCCTTGCACTGCTCCTCGGTCAGCCCGATGCTCGCCACTTCCGGATGGCAGTAGGTGACCGATGGGATGTTGTCGTACCGGATGGGATGAGGCTTGTGGCCCGCGATCAACTCGGCCACGAACACTCCCTCCCGGCTCCCCTTGTGGGCCAGCATCGGGGGCCCCGCAACGTCGCCGATACAGTAGACGCCGGCCGCGGTCGTCTCGAGGGTCTTAGGGTTCACCTTCACCCAGCCCTGATCGGTCAGCTGGACTCCGGCCTCCTTGAAGCCCGACCCTTCGGTGTTGACCGCCCGCCCAGCCGCCATGAGGATCTTCTCCGCCTCGACCGTCCGGCTCTGGCCGCCGGCTTCGAGGTGCAGGATCACCTTGTCCTGCAGCACGTCCGCTTTCGTGACCTTGGCGCCCGCGATGACCTCGATGCCGCGCTTCTTGTAGCTCTTGGCCACGACGTCCGACGACTCGGCGTCCTCGATCGGCAGGATGCGGGGGAGCGCCTCGATCAGGGTCACCTTCGAGCCGAAAGCGTTGAAGATGTCGGCGAACTCGCAGCCCACCGCCCCGGCGCCGATCACCGCGATCGACGCCGGGGCGCGCTCCAGGAACAGCGCCTCATCGGAGCTGATGACGGTGGTCTTGTTGATGTCGAGCCCGATGGGTGGAATCCCCTTCACCCGGGAGCCGGTGGCGATGACCACTGCCTTCTTCGCCTCGTGCACCTCCGCGCCCACCTTGACCTTCCTGCCGGGCTGGAGCATGCCGGTGCCGCGGAGCACGGTCACCTTGTGTTTCTTCATCAGGAACTCGACGCCCTTCGAGTTCTGCTCCGCGACCTTACGGGATCGCTTCATCGCCACGCCGTAGTCGGTCTTGACCGCGCCGACCTCGACGCCCAGGTCCCTGGCCTCGTGGGCGACGATCGAGGCGACCCGGGCGCTGTGGAGCAGCGCCTTGGTGGGGATGCAGCCAATGTTCACGCAGACGCCGCCGAGCTTGTCCTTCTCCACCACGGCGGTGCTCAGGCCGAGCTGGGCGGATCGGATCGCGCAGACATAGCCCGCGGGGCCGCCGCCGAGGATGATTATGTCGAAAGTCGCCACAGGGGCCTCTCGTGGTTGCGAAGGTGATCAGAAGCGAAAGCCGGCCAGGACCGTCACGACTCGGTTCTTGATGTCGGCGTCGCTGCCGGTGTCGTCCAGGGAGGTCAGTCCCAGCAGGTAGCGGGCCGTGAGGGCGAAGCGTCCATACTCGAGCCCGCCGCCGAACAGCAGGCCGAAATCGGTCCCCTTGACCAAGTCGTCGGGGCAATCGTCCTCCTGGGTCGGGATCCCGCCGCCGGAGGCCTTGACCTCGCAGCGGATCTCGAAGCTGACCACCGGGCCGGTGAAGAGCACCGGGCGGAGCTTGGGCTCCGCCGCGAGGGATGCCCCTGCCTTGAGGAGCACCGGGATCTGGATGTAGTCCTGCTTGAGCTCGAAGTCCGCGCCGAACAACTCCGCCTCCCATCCCTGCTGGGAATACGACACCTCGGGCCGGATGGCGAAGTACGGTCCCAGGCCGAACTCGGCGAAACCGCCCGCGATGAACCCCAGGCGGGAGTCGATCCCGTCGGCGTCATCGCCGCCCCAGGTGGCGGAGTTGAGCCCCGCCTGCACGCCGAAGCGGAGCTGCGGATCGGCCTGCGCGGGCGGTGGGGACTCAGTCTCGGTCTGTGCAGCCACCGAGGACCAGGTGAGCGGAAGGCACACGGCCAGCAGCATCGGAATTGGACTGCGCATTTGAGGACTCACTTTCTCTGAACTGTCACGCCAGCATGGCCAGCGGATTCTCCAGCATCTGTTTCAGCGTGCGAAGGAACGCCGCCCCGGTCGCCCCGTCAATGACCCGGTGGTCGCAGGACAGCGTGACCCGCATCCGGCGCCGTACCACCACCCGGTCCCCTTCGGCCACCGGCTTGGGCGTGACGCTCCCGACCGCGAGGATCCCTGCCTCCGGGGGGTTGATCACGGCGGTGAACTGGTCGATGTCGAACATCCCCAGGTTCGAGACCGAGAAGGTGCCGCCGGTGTACTCCTCCGGGGTGAGCCGCCGGTCCCGGGCACGGGCGGCGAGGTCCCGCGATTCCGCGCCGATCTCGCGCAACGATTTGAGGTCGGCGTGCCGGATGACAGGGGTGATCAGGCCGTCCTCGATCGCAACCGCCATGCTGACGTGCACCTCGTTCCAGTACCGGATGCGGTCGTCCTGCCACCAGGCGTTGCAGCCGGGATGCTGCCGAAGGGCCAGCGCCACCGCCTTCACCACGATGTCGTTGAACGAGATCTTGAGATCGGACGCCGCCAGCGCCTGCCGCGCTTCGGCGACCCGCTCCATGTCCACCTCGGTGGTGAGGTAGAAGGTCGGGATCGGGCCGATGGACTGTGCCAGTCGCTTTGCGATGGTCTTGCGAAGCTGGGTGAGCGGGACGTCGCGGAAGGGCTCCCCGCTTCCCGCGCGAAGGGTTGAGCGTGGGGCGGGACTGGCCGTGGGGGATGCCGCCGCACCCTCGAGGTCGCGAGCCACGATCCGCCCCTCGGGGCCGCTGCCGCTCACCCCGGCGAGGTCCACCCCGCGGTCTGCGGCGATCTTCCTGGCGAGCGGTGAGGCCTTCAACCGGCCCCCGGGAACCGGCGTGCCGGACGTTGCCGGCGCTGGCTGCGGTGTCGCGGCTGCCGGCGGTACTGCTGCGGCTTTCGCGGCGGGCGGCTTCGACGGTGGCGACGACCCTCCCACAACCGCCGAAATGTCCTCACCGGCGGTTCCGATGACTCCGACCAGGTTGCCCACCGGCACCGTGGTGCCGGGTACGATGACCTGCTTCAGGAGCACGCCGGCGGCGCGCGCCTGCAGGTCCATCACCGCCTTGTCGGTCTCGACCTCGGCGAGGATCTCGCCGACTGCGACCGGATCCCCTTCCTTCTTCTTCCACTCGACCAGGCGCCCCTCCTCCATCGTCGGGGAGAGCGCTTCCATCAGGATCTTGGTAGCCATGTGGTCGCCGGGTAAGCGGTCAGTCGAGGTAGAGGACCTTGCGGGCCGCGGCGACGATCTTCTCTGCCGACACCTTGGCCGCCCGCTCGAGATGCTTGTTGTACGGCATCGGCACATCCGCGCCGGTCACACGAAGGACCGGTGCGTCGAGTTCGTCGAAGATGGCGGACTGGATCTCATCCACCACCTGGGCACCGGCGCCCGCGAACCGCCACCCCTCCTCGGCCACGACGACCCGATGGGTCTTGCCGACCGAGGCGAAGATCGTCTCGAGGTCGAGCGGGCGGATCGTGCGAAGGTCCACGACCTCGGCAGAGATCCCATCCTGCTCCAGCAGCTCCGCCGCCTTGAGGGAGAGTCCGACGGTCTTGCCGTAACAGATGATGGTGACATGGTCCCCGGCGCGCTTGACGTCGGCCTTCCCGATCGGGACCAGGTGCTCGCCCTCGGGGACTTCGCCCTTCATGTTGTAGAGCATCTCCCCTTCCATGAAGACCACCGGGTCATCGTCCCGGATCGCGGCCTTGAGCAACCCCTTCGCATCGGCGGGCGTACCCGGCATCACGACCTTGAGGCCCGGGATGTTCGCGTACATCGCCTCGAAGCACTGCGAGTGCTGTGCGGCGAGCTGCAGCGCCGCGCCCGCGGGGCCGCGGAAGACGATCGGCACCCCCACCTGGCCACCCGACATGTATCGCATCTTGGCTGCGGCATTCACCACCTGGTCGATCGCGAGGAGCGCGAAGTTCCAGGT